>NZ_MOMD01000129.1:0-1911 GCF_001983015.1 Frankia sp. CcI156 | reverse complement strand
AGTGCACATCCTGCCAGCTGCCCGGGAAGGCGTGGCTGGCGGCGAGGATCCGCCCGTGCAGGTCGACGGCCAGTTGGACGTTGACGCCGTGGCGGCGGTGCTTGCCGGCTAGAAGATCGGTGCGGTGGCGCCAGGCGAACGTCGGGACCAGGGTCCCGTCGATCAGGCAGACCAGGCCCTTGACCTGCTGGGACAGGGCTTCGGTGGTGGTGCCGAGGGTATCTGCGAGGAAGGCGACCATGATCTGGTGGTAGGTCCAGGCGGTGCTGATCCCGATCCCGAAGTCCTCGGCGAGTTCCTGGTAGGTGGCGTTGCGCCGTAGCCGGCACAGGGCCAACCGCAGGGCGCCGACGAGATCGAGATCGCGGGGACGGCCCTGGGCGCGGTGCCAGTCGGGGAAGTGCCGCTCGGCCATCGCGGCGACGACGTCGGCAGCTTTCAGGCTCAGCCCGGGAAGTCGATACACTGGAGGCACCCTCTTCGTGGTCGATGTGTTTTCTTTGGTAAGACTCACATTCCACGAAGAGGGCCTCTCATGCCCATGGCAGGTTGGATTTCCTGAAGTGCCGGGCGGAACGCGGGAGAATTCCCGGTTCGCTGTCGGTCGGGCTGTTTCGATCGGGTTGTCCGCTCCCCGTGCTGGCGGGAACCGATACGGGGCCTGACCGAACCAGCCGGATATCCGTTCCGAAATCGACTATGACAAGTTTCCGAAAAACTCCCGGGAGCCGCTCCTCCGCGAATCTTGCGGTTGCGCTGATCGACGAGGCCGAACGCCCTGTTTCTCGCATGYCGCTGCCGCCTGTCATGTGCTCGCCGCAGAAACCCGAACGGGCTGACACCGGTTATGGTGTGAGAGCGGATTCCCGTCCTCGGACCGCGTCCGCTCTCCACGCCCACTCCTTGCGGGAGATCCAGCGCATCGCCGGCTGCTCGACCAGTGTGAACGTCAGCCAGGACAGCACCAGGACTATCACGAAAGCAATGGCCGCCAGTCCGCCTACCTCCCAGGCGGGCCATCGTGCACTGGCGCCCAGGGCGCGATGTCCGAAGCTGAGGACGAGTCTGTGCCACAGGTAGAAAGCGAAGGAGATCTCACCCAGGTGGACCATGACGCGGCTGCGTAGAAATGTGGGACGATCACCGAGATCGCGAACGGCGACCGCCGGTATCACGAGGGCCAGAGGTATGACCGTCACCGCTACCACGCTGTAAATTGTGGGCGCCTCGGGAGCAAGCGCGTACGCCCCGAGAGTCAGCATCACGACAGCGGTCAGTGGCAACCTGACCCATCTGCCGCTCGACAGGATGYATGCCATCAACATCCCAAGAACAAACTCGGGCAATCTGGCCGGCGGGAATACATAGACGAACCAGAATTCGTACGTGGAGACCGACCYTGCCCAGGGGAGAGCCGGTTTGGATGGCAGGATGAGCCGCCCGATCAGGGGCATACACCAGACCAGCCCCGCAACGGCGCCAGCCCAGTACCACAGGAGGTTCACCGGTATACTTCTGATCGCCCGGAGAAGGAAGGGGAAGCAGAGGTAGAAGAAAAGCTCACAGGACAGGGACCAGGCTACAGGATTGGCGCTGGTCTCGATGTCGCCCTGGGGGAACCAGGACTGCACGAGAAAGAGACCGGGGAGACATCTCCAGTCCCCGAGCGATACTCCGGCGACCAAGGAACATACTATTGCCGCGACATAGGTGAGAAGATGATTTGGAAATACCTTCGTCAGCCTCCTCTCCCAGATCCTACCGACCCTGATCTGCAGTAAGTAGTCGGAAGTCGCGTGGGGGAATGCTGACGGGTGGTGTCACCGGGTGTGACACCGCTGGAGTCGGGCTGGCGTGGCTGGGTCAGCCGGGAGGCTTCCTCCAGCGGGCGAGGTCGTCGGGGTTGGCAGC
>NZ_MOMD01000128.1:0-1959 GCF_001983015.1 Frankia sp. CcI156 | reverse complement strand
CGCCGCGTACCGCGGTGGAGGAGGTGTTGTGTGGTTTGTTTGCGGAGGTGTTGCGGTTGGAGCGGGTCGGGGTCGAGGACAGTTTCTTCGATCTTGGTGGTGACTCTCTGCTCGCGATGCGGCTGATTGCCCGGGTGCGGGGGGCGCTCGGGGCTGAGGTCAGCATCCACGACCTGTTCACGGCGCAGACCCCGGCCGGTGTCGCCAGGCTGGTCGGCGGCGACGGTACCGCTCGTACCGCCCTGGTGGCGGGCCGGCGGCCCGCGGTGCTGCCGCTGTCGTTCGGCCAGGCGCGGATGTGGTTCCTGAACCGGTTGCAGGAGGGCAGCGCGGTCTACAACATGCCGATGGCGCTGCGGCTGCGCGGTGACCTGGACCGGGCGGCGTTGCGCGCGGCGTTGGCCGACGTCGCGACTCGGCACGAGAGCCTGCGGACGGTGTTCCCCGACTCGGATGGGCTGCCCTTCCAGCAGATCCTGGCGGGCGGCCCCGAGCTCGTGGTGCAGGACACCGATGAGCGGGAACTACCCGGCCTGCTGGCGGCCGAGGCGAGTCGTCCGTTCGACGTGCGCCACGAGCTGCCATGGCGGGCGTCCTTGTTCGCGCTGTCCCCGCAGGAGCACATGCTGCTCCTGGTGATGCACCACATCGCGGCCGACGGCTGGTCGATGGGGGTGCTGACCCGCGACCTGTCGGCGGCCTATGCGGCGCGACTGTCCGGTCAGGAACCGTCGTGGGCGCCCTTGCCGGTGCAGTACGCCGACTTCGCGGTCTGGCAGCGCGAAGTGCTCGGCAGTGAGGACGACCCGGACAGCCTGATCAGCAGGCAACTGGCGTACTGGCGGTCGACCCTGGCTGAGCTTCCTGCCGAGCTGACCCTGCCGGTCGACCGCCAGCGCCCGCCCGTGGCCTCCTTCGCCGGCGGCTCGGTGCCGCTGCGGCTCGGCCCGCAGGTGCACGCGCGGCTCACCGGGCTGGCCCAGGACGAGYGGGCCACGCTGTTCATGGTGATGCAGGCGGCGATTGCGGTACTGCTGTCAGGGCTCGGCGCGGGCACCGACATCGCGCTGGGCACCCCGGTGGCCGGTCGCGGCGACGCCGCCGTGGACGATCTGATCGGGTTCTTCGTCAACACGCTGGTGCTGCGCACCGACCTCGGCGGCGACCCGTCCTTTGCCGAGCTGCTCGGCCGGGTGCGGGAGATGAACCTGGCGGCGTACGCCCATCAGGACGTGCCGTTCGAGCGGCTGGTGGAGGAGCTGCAACCGGCCCGCTCGCTGTCCCGGCACCCGCTGTTCCAGGTGATGYTGACCTTCCAGAACACCCACCAGGACGGGGGTTGGGAGCTGCCCGGCCTGTCGGTACGGCCGGAGCGCTCTGGCTCGGACGTGGCCAAGTTCGACCTGTCGTTCAGCCTGGCCGAGAACCGCACTCCCGACGGGGAGCTCGCCGGGATCAGCGGGGCGGTCGGCTACTCGGCCGACCTGTTCGACCAGCGGACGGCCGAGGAGACGGCGAACCGGCTGGTGMGGGTGCTGGAGGCGGTGGCTGCCGATCCCACGCTCCGGGTCAGCCAGGTGCCGCTCCTCGACGAGACCGAGCGGGCCCGGGTGGTGGATGGGTGGAATGAGACGGGGGTGGTGGTGCCGGAGGTGACGTTGTCGGAGTTGTTTGAGGCGCAGGTGCGGCGGAGTCCGGGTGCGGTGGCGTTGGTGTGTGAGGGGCGGGTGGTGTCGTATGGGGAGTTGGAGGTGGCGGCGAATCGGTTGGCGTGGCGTTTGGTGGGGTTGGGGGTGGGTGCGGAGCGGGTGGTGGCGGTGGCGGTGGCGCGGTCGGTGGAGTTGGTGGTGGCGTTGTTGGCGGTGGTGAAGGCGGGGGGTGCGTATCTGCCGGTTGATCCGGAGTATCCGGCGTCGCGGGTGGGGTTGATGTTGGCTGATGCGGATCCGGTGGTGGTGT
>NZ_MOMD01000127.1:0-2031 GCF_001983015.1 Frankia sp. CcI156 | reverse complement strand
GGCTGACAGCCGCGTTCACCGAGCTCACCCTCGCGATCTGATCACACACTCGACAGGGTCAACCATGCCCTGCCATCCCGCAATGCAACAGACCCTCAGCGCCTACCAGTCCTTCGCCTGGTTCTATGCGGTCAACACCGGCCAGATATCGATCCGGCACCGCCTGCGCGGCCCCGGCGGCGTGATCGTCAGCGACCAGGCCGGGGGTCTGGACGCAATCGCTCAGGCCAGGCGCCAGATCCGGAGAGGMGCCAGGGTGATCGTCTCCGGCGGGGTGGACAGCTCGATCTGCCCCTGGGGCTGGGTTGCCCAGCTGACCAGCGGCCGGCTCAGCACCGATGACGATCCGGTGTCCGCGTTCGTGCCGTTCGACCGGCGGGCCCGCGGGCACGTTCCGGGCGAAGGCGGGGCGCTCCTCGTCCTGGAAGACGCCCGCTCTGCCCGGGATCGGGGCGTCAGTGGTATCTACGGCGAGATCACCGGGTACGCGGCCACCTTCGACCCACGGCCCGGCACCATGCGCGTCCCCGGCCTCGCGCGCGCCATCGAGCTGGCCCTGGCGGACGCGCGGGTGTCGGCGGCCGACGTCGACGTGGTGTTTGCCGACGCGGCCGCGGTACCCGAGCTCGACCGGGCCGAGGCGGAAGCCATCCGAGGGGTGTTCGGGCGACGGGGTGTCGCGGTCACCGCGCCGAAGACGATGACCGGGCGGTTGTACTCCGGTGCGGGGGCGCTTGACGTGGTCGGTGCGCTGCTGGCCATGCGGGACTCCGTCATCCCGCCGACTGTGAACGTGACCGTCGACCCGGAGCACGGGATCGACCTGGTGACCACGCCCCGACCCGGCCCGGTCGGCACGGCGCTCGTGCTCGCCAGGGGGCACGGCGGCTTCAACTCGGCGCTGGTCGCCCGCTCCGTCCACAGCGCGGGTGGCACCGACCTCACCCGAGCCGACTCCCGCGGCCCGGTACCGGAATGACCGACGATCTGTGCGGAGGCGACCATGAATTCCCGGCCAATGACTATCGATGATCTGCGACGTGTTCTTCGCGAGGGTGCCGGCGCCGAGGAGGGGATCGATCTCGACGGCGACATCCTGGACACGTCGTTCGAAAGCCTCGGATACGACTCTCTGGCCCTTCTGGAAACGACGTCCCGGATTGCCAACGAGTACGGGGTGAAGCTTTCCGACGACGCCGCGACGAGCGCGCGGACGCCCCGGGAGCTGCTCGAGCTTGTCAATGTCGGCAGCGGCGGCGTCGTGGTCGGCGGCGGCGCGGACGCGGACCGCCTGCTCTGAGACGGCGTCCACGGCGGCACGCGTCCACACGATCCGAGTCGGGCCTGTCAGGCTGCGGCCGCGCCGGCCCCACCACCAAGGGAGGAACCATGCCARCAAACCAGCCGCCGGGCGCCCAGCCACGGGTGGCAGTGGTCACCGGAGCCACCAGCGGGATCGGACTGGCCGTCACCCGAGCCCTGGCCCGTGGCGGCAACCGGGTCTTCCTCTGTGCACGCGACGTCGCGAACGTGGAGCTMACGGTCAAACAACTGCGCGGGGAAGGCCTCGACGTCAACGGGCTCGTCTGCGACGTGCGCTCCGCCACGCAGGTCGCGGCCTTCGTCACGACGGTCGCCGACCGGTGGGGACCGATCGACATCCTGGTGAACAACGCGGGCCGAAGCGGCGGGGGAACCACCGCAGACATCACGGACGACCTGTGGCTCGACGTTATAAACACAAATCTGAACAGCGTCTTCTTCATGACCCGGGATGTGCTCAGCCGCGGCGGCATGCGCGGCCGCCCGTGGGGACGGATCGTGAACATCGCGTCCACCGCCGGAAAACAGGGCGTCGTACTCGGGGCGCCGTACTCGGCGTCGAAGCACGGCGTGGTCGGTTTTACCAAGGCCCTCGGYAACGAGCTGGGAAAGACGGGGATCACGTAGCTGTTCAGCTCGGGTGGTAGGCGGTGCGCTTGGCGCTTATCGGCGTCAGGGCAGGCGGAGCGCCCCGTGCGCGATGCGCAC
>NZ_MOMD01000126.1:0-2080 GCF_001983015.1 Frankia sp. CcI156 | reverse complement strand
ACGCGATCGACGACAGCCGGAACAGGTTGCGCAGCCCGGCGGCGTTGGCTGCGAGCATCGTCATGTGGGTGTAGGCGCCGCCACCGGACACGTCACCGCCCTCACCCGCAGGGTCGACGTCGCGCTGCGAGCGTTCCCCCCACAGGACAGGCCGCTTGTGGTGGCGCGACTCGGGCGCCAGGTACGCCTCGATCCCGATGATCGGCTTGACACCCGCGGACTTCGCACCCTGATAAAATTCGTAGGCACCGAACATGTTACCGTGGTCGGTCATCCCGACAGCCGGCATCCCCAACTTCGCCGCTTCCTTGAAAAGCAGGCCCGTTTTCGCCGCACCGTCCAGCATCGAATACTCAGTGTGCACATGGAGGTGAACAAAAGAATCCGTCGGCATCCCAGTCCCCTCTCGCCCACAACGGCCCGCCGGTCGGAGTCTAACCCCGCCACCCAGAGCCACCGGAGAGGCACGCGACACAACAGCCCCTAAGCGCGTTGATCCTCCAAAGACAATTCGTTGAGATCAATGGTGGACCCGTCGACATACCCGAGAACGCAGCGACGCGATGAGGCGCGCCCTGCGTCGTGGTCAGCCACGTGCCGCGCGAGTACACCTCCTCGCTTTACGCCCTTGCTCGCCGACGCGGCCCGGCCCTGCCGGCACCAACCGGGCGACAGGTGGTATGTCGACGACACCCACGTCAAGATCGCCAGCCGATGGACCTACCTGTACCGGGCGGTCGACCAGCACGGGCGGGTCATCGATGTTCTCACCAGTACCCCAGTACCCGCCGCGACCAGACGACTGCCCGCCGGTTCTTCGACCGGGCGCCGGCGTATGGGCGCCGGCGTATGGGCGCCGCCCGGTCGAGGTCACTACCGACAAAACCCCGGTCTACCCGCGGACCCTCGACGAGCCGCTCCCGAGGCCTGCCATTCCGGCGCCRAAAACGCCGCGACCTCGGATTTTGCGGCGCTGCGCGACATATCCCGGAACGGGCCGATACGTAACGTTTCGTCTGGTAATCGAGCGGTTAGGGGGCCGATCCGCCGTCCCACCCCGCGGACACCGCGGCGAACCGGCGATCTCGCCGTCTGCCCGCTCCGCCGCATCAGCCCAGGTCACAGGCCCAGGACGACTTCTGGCATCCCACAGGCTCAGGCCGGGACGGGAGCGGTCCGGCATGCGTCGATAAAGGTGACCAGTTCATTCACCCGGTCGGACCGGGCGTTGACGGCGCGGTTCACGACCCGGATGAGGTGAGCGTAGGCATCTGTGTGGTCGTAGTGGGCGACTTCCCGGATCCGCAGTGCCCATCGCCAGTAGCCGCGGATGGTGTCRGCCAGTGGCATCCGGAAGGTCGCAATGACCTCGCGGATTGGCTCCACCACGGCGTCGCCCTCCCGGCGCAGGTACCGCTCGACTACATCCGCCATGAACGCGAAGTGGCGCGACTCGTCGCGGGCGAGTCGGGTGAGGACGTCGGCCAGGACCGGATCGCCGGCCACGGTGCGTACAGAGCTTGAATGGTCAGGGTCTGGCTACGGCGGTTCCGGGTCGATGATCAGTTCGGTCTGGCCGAGGAAGCCGGYGATCAGGTCGGGCCGGTACTGGACGCGTTTGAGCAGGGTCTTGATCGTGGCGGTGAGCTGGTCGACGGTGACCCGGACGTGGTTGCCCAGGTCGCGTTTGACGTGGGCCCACACGCCTTCGACGGGGTTGAGGTCGGGGGCGTAGGCGGGCAGGGGGATCACGGTCAGCCAGTGGGCGTGGCGGGTGAGGAACCTGCGCATCGCGGCGCTGCGGTGGGTGTTGAGGTTGTCCCAACACAGGATGATCGGAGCACGGRGCTGGTGGTGCGCGGCGACGAGCAGGGTGGCGTAGTCGTCCTCGGAGAAGCTACGACGCTCGCCCTTACGGCCGTGGTGGGTCAGGACCCGGTAGAACAGCCGGGGCCGCTGGCCGGGCCGGTAGCAGACCAGGGCTGCCATCGAGACCCGCCCGGAGCCCTTCCCGGACACTCGCACGGTCGGGGTGTGTCCCCGTGGGGCCCAGGTCCGGGCCTTCGGGGGTCGCAGGCTC
>NZ_MOMD01000125.1:0-2203 GCF_001983015.1 Frankia sp. CcI156 | reverse complement strand
AAGAAGGTCCTGGCGACCCTGGACCGGGAATGGGACGGGCTGGCCCGCCACCAGGACTTCCCCGACCTGGATCTTGACAACAATGCTGCCGAGAGAGCGCTACGGACCCCGGTCGTCGGGCGGAAGAACTACTACGGCGCACACGCTGAGTGGGCCGCGCACCTCGCCGCCCGGGTCTGGACCATCGTCGCCACCGCGGAGCGTAACGGCCGTGAACCCCTCGCGTTCCTGACCGGCTACCTGAACGCCTGCGCCACAGCCGGCGGGAAARCACCCGCCGGCCCCGCCCTCGAACCCTTCCTCACCTGGCAGACCACCACCCAGACCGGCAGCCCTCCCAGCACCGACCCACCCCAGGACGGCCCACCCGACGGGCCCGAGCCCTAACCCCACCCACAAGCCGAAAACCACCCGACCGGCAACACCGGCCGGGCCTTCGGCCCGCCCACCCACGCCATCACCGAACTCTTACGAACAATGAAGTGCCTGGGCGTCACTCGCATCTGGAACCGGGCTAGCCAATGGGTAGAATGTGGGCGCGTAACGAGCGACGGCCCAGAATGCGAGGACGGTTGCGGCGGCGGCCAGGAACAATCGCCCTTGCCAACTGYGGAGCACACCTTGAACGGTATATACCCTGGACGGCCCGAAGTCTTTCAAGGTGCGATCAGACRCAATTTCAGCTGGCGACAGCAGAGGCTCGCTTTGTTCGGCACCGGTTTGCGGTTGGCTATCGGCCGCTTCCCCAACTTTTTCCCCGGTGATGTCTTGCCCCCGCGAAAGAGACTCCTTCTTTACCTGCACCAGGGAGCCTGAAGGTAGATGCAGGGCTTCCTCGTAGAGCTGAAGCGTCTTATCGGTCGCCATCGTATTACCGAGTTCATTCGGCGACAGCGTGCTGTGGTGCCTCCCTATTTTGTCCCCCATATAGCGCAATGAAAAACCGCGCCCCTCGCGGGCCTGTCGCATCGCGGCGCCGACGCGCTGAGCCGGTGTGAGGACGGGCGACCGCCCCGGCTCATTGGCGGCAGGCACGGCCAGGCCGCCCGTGCGCGGAGCCGCGAACGGGACTGCCTCCTCCTCATCGCTTGGTGGCAACCGACGACCCTCCCCCATGTCAGCACCTCAGTATCCCGGAGAGACGCGGCCTGCTGCTTGACGGGAGTGAGGTGGTTGGTTGGCCGGGTGGTTGGCAGGCGAGYCAACCAGCTCTGAAACGGTTGGTGGTTGGTTGACGCCCACAACCAGGGGGTTTGTGTTGCAGCCTCGATCGCATCAGGCCGTCGGCCACCCTGGCTGGCGGCACCAAGATCGCTGAGACTGGAGCGCGCCAATGGCTGACGCCTCGCGGGTGGGCGCTGTCCCGGACCCCCTGGACCARCTGACGAAGGAGCTGGCCCCCGTCCGGTCGGCCGCCTCGCCCCTGGACCTGGAGCCGCTACTGCGGGACCTTCCCGCCTTGACYGGCCTCGGCATCGTCCGCGGGCGGGTGCATGCCGCCACCAGCCTTGGGTTGGCGACGGCGGTGCTGGCGGTGGTGCGGGAGGCGGCGGCCAGCCTGGATGAGGCGGTGCCTGAGCACAACCAGGTGCATCTGCTGTTCCGGGTGCATCCGAAGACGGCGCGGCTCACGCCGGCGGGCGCGCGGCAGGCCGCCCAAGAAGTCAGCGGCGTGGAGATGCGTCAGTTTCGATTTCGCCAGGAGGGGCGGTTGAGGCGGCTCGTCGCGCAACAGCTGCTGGAAATGCAGTACGGAGCCGACCACCGCCCTTACGAATAAAGCGGCCGGAGCACGTGGTGACAGCGGCCGAATGGGTGCGCCTCCAGCTCCAGCGCGCCCCCACCTTGAGCGCCGACAAGTGGGCCAAGATCGCCGGGGTTATCCGGGCGGTTCCGTCCGGGACGTAGGCCGGGTGCGGGGCGTCAATAGGCGAACCACCTAAAACTCTGCCAGGTTCGCGGTCGTGGTTTAGCTCTGTGGAGCCTAAAATCGGCCCCGAGAAAGCTCATAACAAGATTATGATCTTTGACAGTGTGCTCACGCGGGCGCATTTCGGCGACCTCACCGGCCTGAACTTTGCGCCCCTGCTTCGGTTGTCCTTTGAGATTGAGCCTTTCCCTGCAACGTTTGGTGACGCTCCGTGAGCGTCGCTGGGTGTGAGCGTCCCTGGGGGTGGAGACGATGAAGGCGCGGGGCTCCGGT
>NZ_MOMD01000124.1:0-2246 GCF_001983015.1 Frankia sp. CcI156 | reverse complement strand
ATTCTTACCGGTGATGACGTCCTGTTGGGTGACCGGCCGCTTGATCCGGCCCGTGATGTGGCGTCGAGTATGCGGCAGCTGTCGTTTTCGGTGTCCCTGGAGGTGACGGCGGCGCTGCTCACGACCGTACCTACGCTGTTCCACGCCGGGATCAACGACGTGCTGCTGGCCGGGCTCGCCGCCGCCGTGACCGAATGGCGTCGGCGGCGGGGTGACGGTGCGTCGGAGGCCATCGTGATCGACCTGGAGGGACATGGCCGCGAGCCGCTGGCCGAGGACGTCGAGTTGTCCCGAACAGTGGGCTGGTTCACCAGAGTCCATCCCGTACGGCTGGAACTGCCCGACGTCGACCTTGCGGACCTGCGCGCCGGTGGCCCCGCCGCCGGCCGGATAATCAAGGAGGTCAAGGAGCAGGTGCGGGCGGTCCCCGGCGAAGGCCTGGGCTATGGGTTGCTGCGCCACCTGAATCCCGCTACGCGGCCGGTCCTGGCGGCGCTACCGACCCCGCAGATCGCCTTCAACTACCTGGGCCGCTTCGCCGGTGCCCGTCGTACCGGCGAAGACACGGACTGGCAGCCGATCGGCCTCGACGGGGAGGCCGGCGACCTTCCGGCAGCCCACGTGCTGGAGGCCGGGGGAGCCGTGCGGGACGGGGCGGACGGCCCCGAGCTCACCGTCTCGCTGGCCTGGCCGCCCGGCGTCCTGGCCGAGCCTGCCGTCCGGGAACTGGGCGAGGGCTGGGTGGCGATGCTGACCGGCCTGGCCGAGCACGCCGCGCGCCCCGAGGCGGGGGGACATACCCCGTCCGACTTCCCATTGCTGGAGCTGGGCCAGCGCCAGGTGGAGCAGTTCGAGGCCATGGCGGCAGAGATCGAGAAGGGGACCTCGTCATGAAACGCTCCGCGCTGTCGGAAGTATGGCCGCTCTCACCGTTGCAGGAGGGGTTGCTGTTCCACGCCACGTTCGACGAGCAGGCTGTGGACGTCTACTCCGGGCAGCACGTCATGGAGCTGGAGGGACCGCTGGACGCCGAGGTCCTGCGCGCGTCGGGGCAGGCGATGCTGGACCGGCACGCCAACCTGCGGGCCGGGTTCCGGCAGACGGCCGGGCTTGCCCAGCCGGTCCAGGTCATCGCCGCCAGGGTCGCGCTGCCATGGCGTGAGGCGGACGTGTCGGCGCTGCCTTCGGCCGGAGCCGAGGCGGAGGCCGACCGGCTGGCCGCCGAGGACCTGGACCGCGGATTCGACCCGGCCGTACCTCCGCTGCTGCGGTTCCTGCTGATCCGGTTCGGTGCGCGGCGCCACCGCCTGGTGATCACCAACCATCACATCCTGCTGGACGGCTGGTCGCTGCCGATCTTCAAACGCGAGCTGTTCGGGGTGTACCGGGCGGGCGGCGACTCCAGCGGGCTGAAGCCCGTGCCGCCTTACCGTGACTACCTGGTATGGCTGAGCAGGCAGGACCGCCAGGCCGCGCGAGCGGCCTGGCGCCGTGAGCTGGACGGCAAGCAGGAACCAACCAGAGTCGTGGTGGCGGACCCGGGCCGGGATCCGGTAATGACCGAGCTCACCGAGCTGCGCCTGGGCCCCGAGCCGACCGGAGCGCTGCGCGAGCTGGCCCAGRCCCACGGGGTGACGCTGAACACGGTCGTGCAGGGGGCGTGGGCGATGCTGGTCAGCCGCCTGGCCGGCCGGTCCGACGTGGTGTTCGGTGCGGTCGTCGCGGGTCGTCCGCCCGAGCTGCCCGGGGTGGAGGACATGCTGGGCCTGTTCATCAACACGCTGCCGGTCCGGGTGCCGCTGGATCCGGCCCAGCGGGTCTGCGACATGCTGGTGGCCTTGCAGGCCCGGCAGTCCGCGTTGACGGCTCACCAGTACCTCGGCCTGGCCGAGATCCAGCGCGAGGCCGGGCCCGGCGCGGTCTTCGACACGCTCGTGGTCTACGAGAACTATCCGTTCGACCCGACGGTGGCACCCGCGGCACCCGCGGYGGCCGACCCGGACAGCCTGCGGGTCACCTCGCGCGGTGGCCGGCAGGCCGCGCACTATCCCCTSACCCTGGGCATACGGCCTGGCCGCGAYGGGCTGGCGCTGCACGTGGACTACCGGCCCGACCTGTTCGACCAGCGGACGGCCGCGGAGCTGCTGGCCCGGTTGGTACGGATCCTGGAGGCTGTGGCGGCGGATCCGGGGGTGTTGGTGGGTCGGGTGCCGGTGTTGGGTGCGGCTGAGTGGGTGCGGGTGGTG
>NZ_MOMD01000123.1:0-2310 GCF_001983015.1 Frankia sp. CcI156 | reverse complement strand
ACAATCAATCGCCCATCGGATGCCCAGAAGTGATCACCAGGCAGGCTACCAACAGCTACCAACTATGACGCTGCGCTACCTCGCCGGAGCCCTGGGGTTATGCCGAGATCAGGTAGCCGTTCACCGCCCTGACCAGGCAAATCACAGCCAGAKCCGGCATAACCCGGACCTCGGCATAAGCGGACGACTTCGTCGTCATGGTCCACGGCACCCGGGAACACGTCGACGCCCTGCACGGCCAGGTGAGCAGAGTCCTGGCGGGAATGGGGCTCGCCCTGTCCCCGGCCAAGACCCGGATCGTCCACCTCGCGGACGGGTTCGACTTCCTCGGCTTCCGCATCGTCTGGAAGCGGAAGCGAGGAACGGACAACTGGCACGTCTACCCCTTCATCGCCGACGAACCTGTCGCGTCGCTGAAACGGAAGATCAGATCACTGACCCGGAAGTTGTCGCATCTCGACTACAGAATCGCACTGATCCGGATCAACCAGATCCCGCGCGGGTGGRCCGCTTACTTCCAGCACGCGGTCGCCAAGCACACCCTGGCCCGTCTGCACACCTTCGTCTGGTGGCGGATGATCCGCTGGGTGATGCACCGGCACCGCCGGAGCTGGACGGCCATCCGGCGATGGCTCCGGACTCCGCACGGAGGACGGAAAGACATCGAACTGGACGGGATGACGCTGTTCCACCTCGGCCAGGTGCCGATCACCCGCTACCGATACCGAGGCGGCAACATCCCCACCCCCTGGCCGGATGCCCTGACAGGCCCAACCCCGACGGCATGATCGAGTGGAGAGCCCGGTGCCCGGAGACGGGCACGCCGGGTTCGGCGGGCGGACCGGGGAAACCCACCGGGAGCAACCCCGGCAGGGCGCCCCGGTCCGACCCAACAACCTCGCCGAGGCCGTCCGCCAGAAGGTCGCCGCGCACAGCACCTGCCGGGCCAAGGCCGCACCACCGCCGATCCGCGAGGGCGCCCGGGCGATAACCACCCGCGAACGCTGGGCGCAGGTCCACAACCTGCTCGACAAGGGCGTCGGCCTGCTGGAGTGCTCCCGCCGCCTCGGCCTCACCCTGAACACGGTCACACGCTACGCGCGGATCAGTGAGCCCGAGCGTCTCATCCGGGCACCGCAGTACCGTCCTACCCTCGTCGACCCCTAGCGCGACCACCTACGCCAGCGGCGTGAGCAGGACCCAGCAGTCCCCGTTCTCCGCCTGTTCGCCGAGATCAAGGATCTCGGCTACACCGGTAACCTCAACCTGCTCTACCGGTACATCACCCAAGGCCGGGTCGAGTCGGACCGGCCGGCGATCTCGCCACGACGCCTTACCCGCCACCTGCTCACCGCCCCCGACCAGCTCAAAGACCACCAGCGGGAGCTGCTCGACACCCTCATGGCCGCCTGCCCGGAAATGACCGCACTCGCTGGGCTCGTACGGTCCTTCGCGGCCATGCTCACCCCCGCCGACGGCAACGCCGAACGGCTGACCGCCTGGATCAGCCAGGCACGGACTGAAGACCTGCCCCACCTGCACGCCTTCACCCGCGGACTCGAGCTGGACCGCGACGCCGTCAACGCCGCCCTGACCTGCGCCTACCACAACGGCGGGACCGAAGGCGTCAACACCAAAACCAAACTGATCAAGCGTCAGATGTACGGACGAGCAGGGTTCGCGCTCCTCCGACATCGGATCTTGCTCGGCTAACGTTGCCCTCCGTCACCACCGAATCTGCGACAGAGCCGAGAACTTGACAGCACCGTCGACCGCGATCCCCGGCCTCGGCCACCGACAGCCCTCACCCGTCGGGTCGCCGGGGCCCTCGGCGGCGACCCAGGCCGCGACCCCGGCCAGGCCGCTCTCCCCACACAGCACCGCCGCGCACAGCGACAGCACCACCGGCAGCCGGTGACGTACCCCGCGCGGGTCCCGCGGGTCCGGGATCTGCTCGAAACATTCCGCCACCGGCCCGCCCGCCGTGGCCAGCACCGCCAGCGCCTCCTGCGCTTCCCCGGCCGGGTGGGACACCTCTGCTGGCTTGCGAGACTGGACGGGCAACGGGGCCTCCCGGGGGTGAGATCTAGGCAATCCCGTCCCTACCGGGCCCCGTTGCCTCCATCCCCGGGAACACGCCCACAGGCCGCCCAGCGCCTCACCCCGGGACACCCAACCCCACCACGATCACCATCAGCCACCGGGGCGGCGTCACCTAGGGCCTGTTCTGGGTTCGGATCATGGGGTCGGGAGGCTGCGTAGCCAGAGGATGGATCCGCGTAGGTGGAGTCCCGCGGCGTAGCTTTCGGG
>NZ_MOMD01000122.1:0-2314 GCF_001983015.1 Frankia sp. CcI156 | reverse complement strand
AAGATCTACAAGGCCGCCACCCAACCGACGTGAACAGCTACGAGTCGTGCGCACTAAACCGGTCAACGAGTTGTCGACATGCTCGACACCGATTCCAACATCGATGAAATCAATCCCGTACTCTTCTAGCTTAGTAACTATCAGCTTCCGCGCCGGACCATCATCAAGCGCGAGGAAGACAAACGTCATTCCGCGCAGCTCGTCAACATTCGCCTCAGTGACGAAGTCGCCGTGCGRCACTATTTTCTTTCGCATCTTGGCGTAACGCGCTGCGAAGTAGTCAACCTTCTTTGGCACCGTAGCCAGCTCCTCGATCGACGGCGCCCCGGGCGATCGAAAGGCGTTGTGCTGGAGGTAGCGGTCACCATCGAATAGATGGATCTCTCGGACCGGCGTCTTCGCTACAAGATCGAGGGTATAGGCACCGGTGCCGCCGAGGCCGATGATCGCTATCGGACCTAGCCGGAGCTTTTTGGTCACCTCCGAGATGCCGGCTCGGACGGATGCGGTGTCCAGGTACTCGAACGGCGAGTCGTCGTCCTCGTCCGGCGTGATCACTGGGAAGGTCGTGGCCGCGACGGTTGGATCGAGCACCTGGGCGTGCATCAAGAGGAGGGCGACATAGGTTGTTACCTTGTGGTGATAGTCCCGGTAGCGCTGGTCACCACCCATCGGCTTCTTCGAGAACGTGAAGTTGACGTGAACCGAGCCGACCAACGACGCCGCACCGCTGTTGATCAGCTTCGACAGCGGATGGCCTTMCGAGTCCGAGGGTGTCTGGCCGATGAACTGGGCGACATGGTTCGACGGCTGGATCGTCATGTCACCGGCGAGCTCCAGTTCGGTGACCAAGGTGCCGCGTAGGACCTCCCGACTCGGGTTGACGTACGGCACGTCGTGGACGAGCAGCACATTTCCACGTGTCTCAAGGTGGTAGCCCTCCTCCCGCAGCCGCCCGAGGTCCGCGCTACGAACGATCAGTCGCTGTGACATCAAAGATCATTCCTTCCTTGATCTTGACGGTCCCGCCTGGACGGAGGGTCCCCTCGGGCTTGTCGCCGTGCCCCCGCCGGAAGGTGATCGTGAAGTCGACGTTGTCGCCAGCAGRCACAGGATCGAAAGCCAGGGCCACGACCTCGTCAAAGCTCAACTCCCCTTTGACCACTGTGCGCCGACGGYCGTTCACGATGATCTCCACCGTCTTGGTCTGAGCCCCGGCCTCGACTGCTGCTGTCCCACTCATGGGAGTTCTCCTGTCCGCGGCGTTGCCGACCGCTTAGCCGATGTCGCCGACCAGGCGACGCTGACGATCGTCAGCCTCGGAGCACCAGATGGTCAACCCAACTGGCAACAACAAAATGACAGTGAAACTGACATGACAGTGAGTTTGACACCGACACCGCTTCCCGGGCAGACTGCGGCCTGTGCAGGACGTGGAACTGCAGCGCGGTCTGGCGCAGTCAGTGCGCAAGCACCGCCGCCAGCGGGGATGGAGCCAGGCAGCCCTTGCCGAGCGACTCGGGTTGACGCGGACGACGATCACGAACATCGAGCACGGTGCCCAAGGCATCACACTGCTGACGTTCGTCCGCCTAGCTGAGCAGCTCAACGTTGGAGCGCCAGAACTCCTCGCAGAGGTCATCGCGGGACGCCCGGCCCCTTCAGCGGCGCCAGAAGCGCCCGGCCCCTACCGGGAATGGGTTGCCTCGATCGCATCGATGCCTGGCGACGATAACGTGTCCGCCCACGTTGCCGATGACGGAAACACGTCGTGAATCCGCCGATCCGTCGTACGTCGAGCGAGATCCGAGCGATCGAACTTCTAAAAGACTGCGGATACGCAAATTATATTCCAGTCCCGGTAGACCGCATAGCCGCCTCCCTCCGCGCGGTGGTTCGCTACCAGCCCTTTGAGGCAGACGACATTTCCGGCCTACTACTACGCCAAGATGGCCAGCCAGCTATTATTGGCGTCAACAGCGTCAATGCCCCGGTTCGTCAACGTTTCACAATCGCGCACGAGATTGGTCACCTTCTGTTGCATGAGGGTAAGGGGCTCATTCTTGACCGGCTCGTGCGCGTAAACTTTCGGGACGCAGTCTCGTCTACAGCGACAGATCGGCAAGAGCGTGAGGCGAATGCCTTTGCGGCAGCGCTACTCATGCCCGACGAACGGATAGTCGAACAACTCGACCAGCTCACCAGCGGTCGACTAAGGTCGGACACGGCTATCGTGCAGCATCTTGCAAGAACCTTTGACGTGTCGCGGCAGGCAATGGAGTTCCGCCTCATCAATCTCGGTTTGCTCTCGCCC
>NZ_MOMD01000121.1:0-2371 GCF_001983015.1 Frankia sp. CcI156 | reverse complement strand
CCGCGGCGGATACGACGACCGCGGCGGATACGACGACCGCGGCTATCCCGCCGGGGGTGGCGGTTACCCGGCGGGATCCGACCGCTACCCGCCTGGTTCCGGCCCGAAGCGCCGCGGCGGGCCGTCGCTGGGACGGGCCGTGCCGTGGATCGCTCTGGTGGTGGTCGTCGCGATCGCGGTGGTCGCCGTGATCGCCCTGCGTGACGACGGCGGAAAGAACAACACCCCCAAACCCGGCACCTCGACCACGGTGCCGGCAACCCCCACCGGAACCATCCTCAAGCCGAGCAGCACGGACTCCTTCGACCCGCTCGCACCTGCGGGTGAACCCAAAACCGAGAAACCGGCGGATGTCGGCAAGGCATTCGACGGGAACACGTCGACGGAGTGGACGACGAGCAACTACACCAGCGCGACGTTCGGCAACCTCAAGTCGGGTGTCGGGCTGCGCATGGCGTTTCCGCAGAAGATCCTGCCCACCTCGGTCACCGTGACGGTCGGCAGCCTGGGTCCGGTGTCGTTCGAGCTGCGCAGCGGCGACAGGCTGTCGGATTCGCTCGACGGCTTCGACCGCGTGGTCGCCCAGAAGTCAGGCGCCAGCGGCACGGTGGTCCTGCCGATGTCGTCGGACGTGAACCCCTCGCAGTACTGGGTGCTGTGGCTGACCTCGCTGCCGTCGAACGCCGGGCAGTACCGCGGGTCGATCGCGGAGATCACGTTCCGGTCCTGACGGGAGGACAGTAGGAGTCGCGGTCCACCCGCCGAGGTCCTGGTGACCGCCCCCGACGCCGAGCTGGACCGCGCCGCCGTACCGCCCGCCCGACGCTGCCCATGACGACTACCCCGAAAGGCCATATTCGTGATCCGGCCGATCCCGGCGAGTGCGTCGCCGAGCATGACCCGCCCCTGGGCGTCGAGGAGGCGCTTGACTGGCTGACGCCCGGGTTGCGGACCGCCGTGGCGCTGGTGGACGTGGCAGGGGACCCGTCGCCGAGGCGGCGGGGCTGCCGGGAGTTCCGGTCGGGACGGTGAAAAGCCGGCGCTCGCGCGGCCGCGCGCAGCTCGCCGTCCTGCTGGATCCCCCCGGCCAGGGAACCCGGCGGCTTCGCCCACCGTCTCAGAAGGAAGACACCAGGATGCGGCGGGCTCACCGGGGCGGCAGCCCGTTACCCGAGGTCGGCCCGTCGGCCGCGGCCCCGCGGGCGCGGCCGACGCCATCCGGATCTGCCGAAGGAGGTGATCAGCAATGGCGACTGAGCCTGCGGGGGACCGACGTCAACCGGCGGCTCCCTCCGGTCCCTTCCCGGCGGGTCGCCGCTTGCGCACGCACGGGCATCACCCGGACGCCGAGCTGCTGGACGCCTTCACGGACGGAGAGCCGCTCCCCCGCTCCGTCCGCGAGCATATCGAGGGCTGCGTCTCATGCCAGGAGTCGATGGTCGCCCTGCGCAGGGTCCGTACGGACCTCTCCCGCCTGGCGACCCTGACGATGCCCGGCGAGGTGGCCGAACGCCTCCAGGCTGCGCTGGCGGCCCACGCACCTGCTCCCTCTCGGCCGGGACCGGGCCGGAACCCGGCCGCGCCGACCGGTCCGGGGCCCGCGAGCTCCGGCTTCGTCGGCACCGCGGGAGCCGCCGGGGTCACCGGCACGGAACCCCTCATGGGGGATACCGAGGCCGTCCACACCGATACGGGGGATGACACGGGGCGTGCCGGTGCCGTAGGCGCTGGCACCGGTGGGCGGGCGGCGAGTGGCAACGGGCCAAGGCGACCCGGCCGAGGTCAGGCGGGGGCTGGGCTCACAGACCGTCAGCCGGCCTGGCACCGGGATCCGCGGAGCCGTCCGGGTACTCCAGGTACGCCGGGTACTCCAGGTACGCCGGGTGCGCGCCCCCGACGGGACTGGGTGTCCATCGTGGCGGTCTGCATCGCCTTCATCACCTTCGGAGCAGCGATCTTCGTGTACCACGGTCTGCGGAGCGCCAACGTCGATCACAGGGTGGCGGCGTCCAACCCCGTGGACAGCTCCGGCCCGGCCGGCGGCTCGGTGGTGGCCGAATACGGCTCCGCCAGCTCCGTTCCCCTTACCGTGATGGCGCTCTCGCAGACGAGCGTCGCTCCCTCGGACGTCGTGCGGCACGGCCGGGAACTGCTGGCCGGCCGGATCCCAGGGTCCGCGGCGCTGCCGCTCGTGCCGTCCGCGCCCGCGGCGGCCGGCCGCACGACGACCCCTGCGACGGTGGACGTCGACCGGTTGCGCTCGGTGCTGGACACCCCTGACCTGCGTCCGTGCTACCAGAGCCTGACGGCGCAGACGGGTGGCACAATCCTCGCTGTCGACCGCGTCGTCTACAACGACCAGCCGGCGCTG
>NZ_MOMD01000120.1:0-2468 GCF_001983015.1 Frankia sp. CcI156 | reverse complement strand
GCTGACCTGCATCAATGACTTTGCGGGTCACCCTGGGACTCTCCCTCCGGACCCGTGTTGGAGATCCACAACTTCTGACGCAGCCCCTTGACCTGGGAATACGCCTCAACGGCATAGTCGCGGAGGTAGTCCCGGAGGGAAGCAACCGTCTGATCGGATCTGGACAGGTCCCACAGAATAATCGAACAGTACATCTGACTCCTTGGTGGAACGGCTTTTCTTCACTCTTTCCTCAGACACTTTCAAGTGATCCTTGAGTTGAACTCGACTTCCTTGCGCACGGCCGGGATGAGTCATATAGTCCCCGATGGATCGCCATTAGTTTACGATAAGAGACTCGCCGAGAAGGAACTTGGGATGCCCGCTAAGAAGAAACTCTCCGCCGTCGTGCGAATCCAGCAGGAGGGTGGAAACGCCAACGTCGCCAAGATTGGCCAGGCTCTCGGTACCTATGGCGTCAACATCGTCGGGGTGATGAAGGAGTTCAACGAAGCCTCGGCGATCCACCACGGGCTGCAGGTCTCGGCAGATGTTTCGATCTTCGAGGACCGCTCCTTCGAGCTCTCCGTCAAGTCGCCCGCCACGACCAGTCTGCTGCTCCAGGCCGCGGGTGTCCGCAAGGGCAGTCCGAGGCCGCATGCCGAGCACGCTGGTGCGGTCACCGTCAGCCAGCTCCGTGAAATCGCCAAGGTCAAACTGCCCGACCTCAACGTCGATTCGATGGAAGCGGCGGAAAAGATAGTGGCTGGAACGGCGCGCTCCATGGGAATAAAGGTCACCGGTTGAAGTGGGCCGCGGCCGGCGGAACCAACGCGGGGAGACAGGATGGCATTGGGTATCGAAGACCGGCTCGAGCGCAATCGACTCGCGACTCAGCTGGCTGGCGCGGCCCTGACGCATTTTCTGGCGGATGACGAGARAAGCGTGGCGGCGTGCATCCGGCAGATACCGGATCCGCCCGGACCCTGGGTCGGCATGCTGCGCTTCGCGGCCTTGGCGGTCGCGGTCATCGCCGAGGACAGTGGCGTGGAGCAGCGGGACGTCGCCCAGCAGCTCCTACTCAGGGTCGCTGAGCTCCAGGAGTGAGTGGTACGGGGGGGTCGAGGACTCGTTGTCTTCAGGGGAGGGCCTCCTCGATCCAGCCCCTGATTGTGGTGTGGTGGGCAGCCCAGGCGCCCCACACCTGCGCCGCCCAAGCTCTGAGCAGGGTCTCGTACTCGCCGRCATCATCGGCGGGGGCGAGGTCGGCGATTGTCATCCGGCCGTGGAGCAGTACGGGGTCGAGGTCCAAGGGGTGGAACACCGGTCGGGCGACCATGCGCCGGTGCAGGCGCGGTCCTTCCCTCGGGTCGGCCCCGTCCTCCAGGAACAGACACAGCGTCATCAGGCAGATGGACAGGCCCTGCACCCGACGCGGCTGCGACCAGTCGACGTGCTGCGCGGTGTAACTGTCGACCAGCAGCTGGTGGGAGGAGTAGCGGGCGGGGTCGTTGTAGGACCGGCCGAGCATCTCCGTRTACAGCAACCAGCACCCGGCCGAAGCCGCCGCCGCCTGGCCGGGTATCTGCTCCGGTGGCTCCGGCAACATGAGCCCGCAGCCGGGGCAGTCCCGCGCCGRCCCCGCCGAAAAGCCCATCATTCGGCTTTCACCTGCCTTTCAGTGCCAGTCGCGCCCAGCCACGCACTGTCTCGTGTTGGGCCGACCAGGACCGCCACACGGCCTCGGCCCAGTCGCCGAGGCAGGCGGCGCGCTGTTCAGGGGCCACGGAACGGACATCGGCTACGGTCATGTCGCCCATTCGCTCCGGCGGAGGCAGATAGGGCCAGGCACTCGCGCCCAGAAGCGGCAGGACAGTACGGCTCATCCTGTTTAACCGCGTCATCAGCTGCGCCGCCGGCAGCCGCTCCTCGATATGCAGACACAGCGACGTCAGGTGCACTGCCACGGACTGGCGCTGCCGCAGCTCGTGCTCCGCCCCTCCGGGGTGCTGWGCCGCATAGCAGTCCAAGGCCAGCCTCAGCTCCGCTTGGGCCAGGTTCTGAGCGGTCACCTCGCCGTACAGCTGCCAGCACCCCGGGGAGGAACACATGTAGGCATGGACAGGCCCGGATACGTCCGACACTTCGGCGCCGCATCCGACGCAGACCACCGTCGGCATGTCGCTGACCGCCCGTTCTCTTCGACCGAAGACTGACAGCCCCTCCGTGGACCTTATGCCAAGCCGGGCGGCACGCCCGCTCGTTCCGGGTCTGTAAAGTTACCGGTGCAACTGTGGCGAATCGGACTACCTGCGGCCTGCGGTGAGCCGGCCGTCGAACGCGACGTCGAAGGCGTTGAGCGCGCCCTTCCAGCGGATCACCCAGCGCTTACGGCCAGGGCTCCGGCGAGGTAGCGCAGCGTCATAGTTGGTAGCTGTTGGTAGCCTGCCTGGTGATCACTTCTGGGCATCCGATGGGCGATTGATTGT
>NZ_MOMD01000013.1:0-160986 GCF_001983015.1 Frankia sp. CcI156 | reverse complement strand
GGTTATTGAGTCGGCGGTGGCGGAGGTGGTGGCGGAGAAGACGGGTTATCCGGTGGATGTGCTGGAGCCGTCGATGGCGTTGGAGTCGGATCTGGGGGTTGATTCGATTAAGCGGGTGCAGATTCTGGGGTCGTTGCAGGAGCGGTTCCCGGGTGTTCCTGCGGTGGGTCCGGAGCGGGCGGCGGAGATGCGGACGCTGGCGGATGTGGCCTCGTTCCTGCGTGATGGCCTGGGCCTGACCGCGCCGGCCAGCGCCGCACCCGAGTCGACCCCGCCCACCGCTACTGAGACGGCGGCGTCGATGCCCACGGCGACTGCATCGGCGCCGCACCCCGTTCCGACCGAGGCGCCCATCGAGCGGCTGCGCGCGGTGCCGCGCCTTCTGCCGGCCGTAGACCCGCTCGACGATCCTTTCGGCGTCCAGCCCAGCGCGCTCGTGATCGAGGTCGGTGACGCCGGTGGTGTGGCGCTGGTCCGCCACCTCAGGGAGCGCGGCATCTCGGTCGAGCGGATCGCGATCGGGTCCCTTGCGGGTTCCGACACCGCCGGCCTCCTCGGCTGGGATGGCGCCGCGGTCGAGGCGGCGCTCGCGGCTGTCGCCGGATCGGTCCGCCTGGACCTCTGCCTGCTCGCCCTCGGCGCTCCGGCATCACCGGGCGCCGGATCCGGGGCTGAGCCGGACCGCGCCGGGGAGGACGATCGAGCCGGGATCGGCGCCACCGGGCTGGCCGACTTCGACGTCGCCGCGCGTGGGCTCGCCGACGCCATCCTGGCCACGAAGGGGCTCGTCGTACCACTGCGGGCGGCGGCCTCGGCGGGCCGGCGCGCGGCCTTCCTAACGGTGACGCGGGTCGACGGGCTGCTCGGCCATCGGGGCGGGTCCTCGATAGCCGGGGCGGTCACCGCGGGGATCACCGGGCTGGTGAAGACCGTCGCGCTCGAGGCACCTGAGCTGGTCTGCCGGTCGGTCGACGTCCATCCGGCRCTCGACGACGACACCTTCGCGGCGGCCGTCCTGGCGGAGGCCGTCGATTCCGCCCGGGACGTCGTCGAGGTCGGTCTGGATCCCGAGGGACGCCGCTGGTCCGTCGAGTATGTCCAGGGCGGGGTGACCGGGGTGACCGGGGTGACCGGGGTGGCTGAGGCGGCCGGGGTGGCTGAGGCGGCCGGGGTGACCGGGACGACCTCCCCGGCGACGCTCCGGCCCCCGGTGGGCCCGGATGACGTCCTGGTGGTGACCGGCGGAGCCCGCGGAGTGACCGCGCGCTGCGTCGAGGAGCTGGCGCGCCGCGCCTCCTGCGAGTTCGTCCTGCTCGGACGCACGAATCTGGTTGAKGAGCCGGGCTGGGCGGCCGGAGTCGAGGATGACGGCCTCAAGGCGGCGTATCTCGCCGGGGCCCGTGCCGAGGGACGCAAGGTGCGGCTGCCCGACGTCGATGCCGCGGCTRCCGCCGTGATCGCCGTCCGGCAGGTGCGGGCCACCCTCGGTGACCTTGCCGCGACCGGCGCGCGGATCCACTACCAGGCCGTGGACGCCTCGGATCCGGTGGCGACGGCCGCGGCGCTCGCGCCCTGGCGTGACCGGGTCACCGGCGTCGTGCACGGCGCCGGCGCTCTCGCCGACGCGATGCTCACGGACAAGACCGTCCCGGCCATCCGGTCGGTGCTCACCCCGAAGCTCGCCGGCCTGCGCTCCGTGCTCACGGCGCTGGAGGGGGCACCGCTGCGTCATCTCGTGCTGTTCGGTTCGGTCGCCGGTGTCTTCGGTAACCCGGGGCAGGCCGACTACGCCACGGCCAACGAGGCGCTGACCAGGGTCGCGGCCTGGGCCCGGACCGGGCTCACCGGCCGGGTGGTCGCCCTGAACTGGGGCGCCTGGGACGGCGGGATGGTCACGGCCGACCTGCGGGAGCTCTTCCGMTCCCGGGGCGTGACGCTGCTGCCGCCGGACGAGGGCGCGCGCCGCTTCGTCGCGGAACTCGTCGACGGCCACGGCGCGGATGGCGCGGTCCTCATCGGTGGATCCGCTCCGCTCGCGCGGGCCGCGGGTGGCACGGCGCCCGCCGCGTTCGTGGCGCACCGTTCGATAGCGGCTATGGACACCGAGACGGTCATCGACCAGCACCAGATCGGGCCGGCCCCGGTGCTGCCCGCCACCGCCGGTCTCGGCTGGTTGGTCAACGGGGTCGAACGAGCCTTGCCCGGGCGTCAGGTCGTCGAGGTCCGGAACTTCATCGTGCACAAGGGGATCGTGTTCGACGGGGCGCACCTGCGGGACTACTGGCTCGACGCGCGGCCCGTCGACGGGACCGGCGGTGGGCCCGGTGACGGGCGTGACGGCGGGCCGGTGACGGTGTCCGCGACCGTTCGCGGGGACAGCGGCGGCGCGTTGCCGACCTCGCACTACGCGGGCACCCTCGTGCTCGCCGAGGTCACCGAGGTCGGCAAGGCCGCCGGGGCCGCCCCGACCGCCCCGGGCTGGCCCGCCGATGGTTACCGGCTCGGCGAGCAGGGCGAGGACGCGGCCTGGGTCTACACCGACGGGCTGCTCATCCACGGGCCGTTGATGCGGGGCATCCGGCGCCTGCTCGTGCGGGAGCCGGGCCGTCTGGTGGCTGAGTGCCGCCTGCCGGAACTGCCCTTCGCCGGCGGCGCGTTCGCGGGCGCGCTGCACCGCCCGGTCCTGTGCGACATCCTCGCCGCGGCCGGGAGCGTGCTCGCCCGGTGGACCCTGAACGAGGTGGGCGCCCTGCCGATCGAGATCGGGCACGCGGAGTTCTTCGCTCCGCTGCCGGCCAACGAGACGTTCATCGTGGTCGTCGACGACGTCCGACCCGGCCCGATGACGGTCACGGTGACCGTGACCGCCCACACCCCGGATGGACGGGTGCTGCAGCGCCTGTCCGACTTCACCTTCGTCGGCACCCCGGACATGGCGGATCTGATCCGTCAGGGGGCGCAGCGGTGGCAGTCGGGTGACCGGGCATGAGGTCCGGTCGGTGGCCGAAAGACCAGGCACTGCACGGGCGATGGGAGGGATCACGATGACCATCACGGTCGAGGCGACGCAGGACGGGCTGGGTTTCGACGGCGAGCCCACCGACGCCGCCGTCTGGGCGGCGATGCAGGCCGGCCCGGAGTTCGAGGCGCGGCCCGGCGGCACCCACCGCCCTGACGACGTCGAGGGGGGCGACGTCGAGGGGGGCGATGTCGAGGGGGGCGATGTCGAGGGGGGCGAGGAGGACAACGCCGACGGGGGCAGGGAGATCACGGCAGCCACCCGCGGCGCGGACGTCCTGAGCGGCGTGGGCCACACGGCTGCTGTGGGTACGGCAGCCGCCCCGGCTGTCGACGACGCCACGGCCACCCTGCGTCGGCTGCGGGCCTCGGTGGTCGCGGCCCACGCCTCGGCGATGCGCACGCAGGCCGCCCTGGCCGACCGGGCGCTGGCCGCGATGGCCGCCATCGCACCGCCCGGCGGCCGGATTCCGGCCGCCGTGGGTGATCGTGGTCGGGGTGGGCCGGGATGGGGCACCCCGGCGGTGGACCGGCCGGCCTGCCACGATACGGGGCTCCCCGGGCACGCGGGTGCCTCGGCGCCCGGCACTCCGCCGCGKCCCGCTCCCGCGATCGCCCCCGTCGAGATCACGGCGCCTGCCGAGCTGACGGTGGATGTCACCGTCGTGGCCCGGGACGCCGCGGCGATCGACGGTTGGGTGTCGCTGCCCGCCGTGGTCCGCCAGGCCCTGGACGAGGTGTTGCGCGGGTCGGCGCACCTGGCACCCCGGGGAGGGGGGCACTGGGTGCTGACCCGGGCGGCTCTGGTGACCAGCGGACCGCTGCCCCGGGTCGGGGACGAGCTGCGTGTTCAGGCCACCACCCGCATCGGGGCCCCCGGCGGGTTCGACCCGGCCACGGCGGAGGTCACACTTGCGCTGCGGGTCACCCGCGGCCCCGACGTGCTCCTGGAGGTCCTCGGCGGGGTGTTCCGGTGGCTCGCGCGGGACGGCGCGAGCCATGGCGGTCTCGCCGGGGCTGCCGGGTTCGCCGGCATCGAAGCGCCGGGGAACCCGCCCGGTTTCGCCGCCCTGGAGCCGGTGGGTGCTGCCTCCGGCTCCCGGGGCGCGCGCGGCTGGACGGAGGACGCGTTCAAACTGCCCGGCCGTACCACCCGCACCACCCTCGACGCCGGTGACCTGGACCGGCTGACGCGCGGTGACGTTGCCGGCGTCTTCGGCGCCCGCTACGACCAGCGGGGGGTGAACCCGTCGGTGCGGCTCGCCCCCGGCGGTCCGCTGGCCGCCGTGCCGGAGCTCGCGCCGCGGGGCGGCGCGGCCGGCCGGGGCCAGTTGCGGGCCTCGGTGAGCCGGCTGACCGGCCGCGTGGAGCACGACGGGCAGCCCGATCCGACCCACCTGGCCATCGCGGCGCTCACCGCCTCCTGGCAGGCGGTGAGTGTGTTCGCGATGGCCGCCGGTCTGCACCTGGTGATCGCGGATGCGCACCTCGACGTCGCGCTGCCCGACGAGCGGCTGGAACTCCCCGACGGGCTCGGCCGGCTGTCGATCGAGATCCACGCGCCCGGCCACGGTGCCGGGCCGGCCGTCGAGGCCGGTCTGGAGCTCGTGCTGACCGTCACCGACATCGACCTGGTGCCGCGGCCCTGGCTGCGCGGTGACATTGAGCTGCGGGACGCCCACGGGCCGGTCGCCACGATCCGCGGGATCGCCCTGGCCGTGCGGGAACGTCCGGGCACCCCCGTGGGTCCGGCGCACGGCGGCGTCCTGCCGGCCTTCCTCGGCCGCGTGGGCGCGACCGGAGAGTCGGCGCTGCTCGGTGAGCTGCAGATGTTCCACGCGGCGCGCGGCGACCTCGCCATCGCGCTCGGTCCCGAGTTCGCCTCCGCCGCGGGCCGGACGGTCTGCCGGCTGCCCGGCGGCGGCCTGCGGCTGGTGGACCGGGTCATGCGGGTGGACGGCGCGCGCGGTCAGCTCAGCGGCGGCGCGTCGATGATCACCGAGTACGACTCGCCGGCGGACTCCTGGTACTACACCGACAGCCCCAGCCCGACGATGCCGAACATCGTGCACATGGAGACATCGCTACAGTCGGCGCTCCTGCTGGGCTACTACCTGGGTGCGACCCTGACCGACCCGGCCAACGACTACGTCCTGCGCAACCTMGACGGCACGGCGACCGTCCGGCGCGAGGTGGACCTGGCKGGACGCACCATCCGGCAGCGTTCGACCCTGCTGTCCACGACCGTGCTCAGCGGCGCGATCCTGCAGAACTTCCAGTACGAGCTGTTCCTCGTGCCGGTCGACGGATCCGGATCGCACGGGTCCGGCCGTGACGGCGATGACCGTGACGGCGAGCCGTTCTACGTCGGTGAGTCGTTGTTCRGCTTCTTTACCCAGCGGACGCTGGCGAACCAGAACGGTCTCGATCAGGGCGCGTTCGTGCCGACCTGGCTGGAACGCACCAACCCGGCGCAGGCGGACCGGCGGACCATCGACGTGGCCGCCCGGCGGGCCGCGAACGCGCCGCTGTGCGCCCAGGGCGCCATGGCCCTGCTCGACCAGATCACGGTGGTGGACGGCGGCGGCGACTTCGGCCGCGGTTACCTGCACGCCGTCCGCCCCACGAGCCCGGACGACTGGTTCTTCGCGCGGCACTTCTGGCTCGACCCGGTGATGCCCGGCTCGCTGGGTGTCGAGGCCGTCATCCAGGCGCTGCAGGAGTGGATGGTCCAGGAGGGCCTGACCGACGACCTCGTCGAGCCGGTCTTCGTCGTGCCGGCCGGGCTGCCGATGAGCTGGCGCTACCGCGGCCAGATCCGCCCGGATGACGGGGAGATGACGCTGGAGGTCCACATCAAGGACGTCCGCCGCGACGGTGCCCGGGCACGGGTCGTCRCGGACGCCAGCGTCTGGAAACCCGGTATGCGTATCTACGGACTGACCGACATCGCCGCCGAAGCGCGCGGTAGAGGAGCGCAATCATGGTGACGACGACAACGACGGTCCGTGGCGCGCCGGCGACGCYGCGCCCTGGATCGGGCGGGCCGCGGCTCGCGCGATCCGCCCAGGAGATCCACGACCTGCTCGCCCGGCTGGACGCGCCCTGCGTCGTGGTGAGCGAACAGGGCGGCGCGATCGCGGCCACCGACGACCCGGCGAGCCTGCGCGCGGCGGGGGCGACGGTGCTGGCTGTGGCGCCGCCGGCCCGCCCCGAGCGGCTGGGAGCCGCGTCCTTCCTGACCGACTACGGGGTGCGTCAGCCCTACATGACCGGCGCGATGGCGAACGGCATCGCTTCGCCGGAGCTGGTCGTGGCGATGGCACGGGCGGGCTTCCTCGCCACGTACGGGGCGGCCGGCGTGCTGYCCGACCGGATCGACGACGCGCTTGGGCGGATCCGCCGTGAGCTCGGCCCGGCGCCCTTCGCCTGCAATCTGATCCACAGCCCGAACGAGCTGGAGCTGGAACGGGCCATCCTGGCCGC
The DNA here is from genome assembly GCF_001983015.1 of Frankia sp. CcI156. Classification (NCBI taxonomy): domain Bacteria; kingdom Bacillati; phylum Actinomycetota; class Actinomycetes; order Frankiales; family Frankiaceae; genus Frankia; species Frankia sp. CcI156. The sequence continues at coordinate 154,482 of NZ_MOMD01000013.1, read as the reverse complement.
CTGCCTGCGCCACGGGGTGACCTGCGTGGAGGCGTCCGCGTTCCTGGAGCTGACCCCGCAGATCGTCGCCTACCGGGCCGCGGGGCTGCGGCCGGGCGGCGCTGGCGGCGTACACGTCGGGCACCGGGTGGTGGCCAAGGTCTCCCGCGGGGAGGTGGCCGAGCTCTTCCTGCGCCCCGCCCCGGACGCGCTGCTGCGCCCGCTGGTGGCGGATGGCACCCTGACCGCCGAGCAGGCCGCGCTCGCCCGCACGGTGCCGATGGCCGACGACATCACCGTCGAGGCGGACTCCGGCGGCCACACCGACCGCCGGCCGCTCCCGGTCCTGCTCCCCGAGATCATCGCGGTGYGCGACCGGATCGCCGCCGAGCTCGGCTACCGCCGCCCGCCGAGAGTGGGAGCCGCGGGTGGCATCGGTACGCCATCGGCGGTGTTCGCCGCGTTCGCGCTCGGCGCAGCCTACGTCGTCACCGGTTCGGTGAACCAGGCGTGCGTCGAGTCCGGTCAGTCGGCGGCGGCGCGGGCGCTGCTGGCGAAGGCGGGCCCGAACGACATCGACATGGCGCCGGCCTCCGACATGTTCGAGATCGGCGCCGAGGTGCAGGTCCTGCGCCGCGGCACGATGTTCGCCGGGCGGGGCCGCCGGCTGTACGACCTCTACCGCGCCCACGACTCCCTCGACGACCTTTCGGCGGAGGATCGGAACTGGCTGGAGCGTTCGGTCCTGCGCCGGTCCGTGGACGAGGTATGGGCCGACACCGTCGACTACTTCAGCCGGCGCGACCCGGAGCAGATCGAACGCGCGCAGGCCAACCCGAAGAGACGGATGGCGCTGGTGTTCCGCTGGTATCTCGGGCTGTCCTCGGGCTGGGCGATCTCCGCCGCGCCCGACCGGATCACCGACTACCAGATCTGGTGCGGCCCGTCCCTGGGCGCCTTCAACACCTGGGCGGCCGGCAGCTACCTGGCGGACGTCGACCGGCGCAGCGCGGTGGACGTCGCGGGTGAGCTGATGCTCGGCGCCGCCTACACCGGGCGGGCCGCGGCGCTGCGGTTCGCCGGGGTGCGGCTGCCGGCGCGGGCGGCCGCCTACCGACCGCCGGCCACGCGCGAGAGCTCGCCGGCGCACCGGTACGTCCTGACGGCGGGTGCCCGGTGACCGCGCCCACGACCGGAGCCACCGCGGGCACGACCGCGCCGGCGCCCGTGCCCGTGCCAGCCGTCGAGGCGGAGTCGACCGCGGACCGCCTCGCCTGGCATCTGTGCGGGGGATGCCGGACCCTTCTCTATGGCAAGCGGTTCCTCGCAGCCAACCGGGTCTGCCCGGAGTGCGGCTGGCACGCGCCGCTGACGGCCCCGAGTCGGCTCGCCCAGCTGCTGGACCCGGGATGGTCCGAGCTGGCGACGCCCGTGCCCGCGGATCCCGATCCGCTGCGCTTCACCGATTCGGCCCCCTATCCGGACCGGGTGCGCCAGGCCCGCGAGCGGACCGGACTGGCCGAGGCGGTCGTCTGCGCGCGGGGACGCATCGACGGCGCCGAGGTGATCGTCGCGGCGATGGACTTCCGTTTCCTGGGCGGCAGCCTGGGATCGGCCGTCGGCGAGGCCATCACCCGGGCGGGCGAGTTGGCGTTGGCCGAGCGCACACCGCTGGTGATTGTGACCGCCTCCGGCGGTGCCCGCATGCAGGAAGGCCTGCTGTCGCTGATGCAGATGGCCAAGACGAGCCAGATGCTCGGCCGGCTCGACGAGGCGGGCGTGCTCACCGTGGCACTGATCAGCGACCCGACGTTCGGGGGAGTGGCAGCCTCATTCGCTACTCTGTGTGATGTCATCGTCGCCGAGCCGGGTGCCCGCCTCGGGTTCGYCGGTCCCCGGGTGATCGAGCAGACGATCCGCCAGAAGCTGCCGCCCGGCTTCCAGACGGCGGAGTTCCTGCTGAACCACGGAATCGTGGACATGATTGTTCCCCGTGGCGACCTGCGGGCCGCGCTGTCCCGGCTCCTGCGCGTCGCCACCGGCGTTCATGAGGTGGCCGAGGGCGCCACGGCCGAGGGCGCCACAGCCGGGGGCGGCCTGTCCGACGGGCATGACGGAGCCGAGCGGGTGATCACCGAGGTGCTCCACCTGCCCGTCCGTCATCCCTGGGACGCCGTGCGGCAGGCCAGGGCGCTCGGGCGCCCGACCACCCTCGACCTGATCTCGCTTCTGCTGGACGACTTCAACGAGCTGCACGGCGACCGGGCCTCCGCCGACTGCCCGGCGATGGTCGCCGGTCTCGGCCGGTTGGGCGGAGTCGGGCTGGCCGTGATCGGTACCCAGAAGGGGCACACGGTCGCGGAGCTCAGCGAGCGGAACTTCGGCATGCCCAGTCCCGCCGGGTACCGCAAGGCGGCGCGGGTCATGCGGCTGGCGGCCAAGCTCGGCCTGCCGGTGGTCACCTTCATCGACACCGCCGGCGCCCATCCCGGCGTCGAGGCGGAGGAACGGGGACAGTCGGTCGCGATTGCCGAGAACCTGCGCCTGATGGGGGCGCTGCCCGTTCCGGTTGTCGCCGTCGTCACCGGCGAGGGCGGCAGCGGCGGGGCGCTGGCGCTCGCGGTCGCCGACCGGGTGCTGATGTGCGCGAACGCGGTGTACTCGGTGATCAGCCCGGAGGGATGCGCGTCGATCCTCTGGAAGGACGCGACCGCCGCGCCGAAGGCTGCCGAGGCGCTGCGCGTGGACGCGCGTCAGCTGCTGGAGCTCGGGATTGTCGACGGGGTCGTACCCGAGCCTGACGGCGGTGCCGCGGCCGATCCCGTCCACGCCGCGGCGCTCGTCGGTGCCGCACTGCGCGCGACGCTGGCGACGCTGGGACTGGCCGGCCCGGAGGAGCTCGTGTACCGGCGGTGGCTGCGCTTCCGTCGCTTCGGCGCGGTGGCGGGTGAGCCGGCCGGCGCGTCACCCCCGGGACGCCCGGGCAACTCCGAACACCCGGGACACTCCGAACACAGGGAGCAGAGTTCATGAGCACGACTGTGGCAGCGCGCCGCTCCGGCGCCGTCTCCTCCAACGGAAACCGGGCGGTCGACGATCCGGGCACGGCGCCGGGATGGTCGACCGCCGCGTCCGGCCCGCTGTCCGCCATCGACGCGGCGGACGTCGACACCGTCCTGGCCGCGGTGCAGCACCATGCCCTTGCCCTGTACGCGAACGCGGTGCGGCCGCCGTCGCACCTGCGGGTGACCGCCGGCGACATCGTCGTGGAGCTGGCCTGGACCGACCTGGCCGAGCTCGGTGACGACCGGCGCGAGCCCGTCCAGGCGACGGCGCCGCCGCGTCGTCATCCGGTTCCCGCGCCTCGCTCCGTTCCTGGTGGCGCTGTTTCCGGTGGCGCTGTTTCCGGTGGCGCTGTTTCCGGTGGCGCTGTTTCCGGTGGTGCCGTTTCCGGTGGTGCCGTTCCCGGCGAGGCCGCGCCGGTCGAGGAGCGGCCGGCGGACTCGTCGACCGCCGGTGGTGACGCTGGCCTGAGCTACGTCACCGCGCCGAGCGTCGGGGTCTTCTACTACGCTCCCGAACCCGGTGCGCGGCCGTTCGTCCGGGTCGGGGACACCGTGAAGGCCGGGCAGCAGGTCGCGATCCTCGAGGTGATGAAGCTGATGATCCCCATCGAGGCGGACACAGCCGGCCGGATCGTCGAGGTGTGCCAGCCCGACGCGACATCGGTCGAGTACGGCGAACGGCTGATCGCCATTGATCCGGACGCCCGCGGCTGATGGTCACCACCGTCCTGATCGCCAACCGGGGCGAGATCGCTCTGCGGGTCCTGCGTACCTGCCGGGAGCTCGGCCTGCGCACCGTCGCCGTCTACTCGGCCGACGACCGCGGCAGCATGGTGACCCGGCTCGCCGACCGGGCCGTCCAGATCGGTCCGGGCCCCGCCGGCCGCAGCTACCTCAACATCCCGACGATCATCGAGGCCGCCCGGCTCGCCGGCGCGGACGCCATCCATCCCGGATACGGATTCCTTTCCGAGAACGCGGACTTCGCGGAGGTCTGCGAGTCCGAGGGCATCACCTTCGTCGGACCGCCCGCCTCGGTCATGGAGAAGCTCGGGGACAAGGCCGTCGCCCGCTCGCTGATGGTTGCCGCGGGCCTTCCGCTGCTGCCCGGAAGCCACACCGCGATCGACCACGCGGACGAGGCAGAGGTGTTCGCCGACAGGATCGGCTATCCCGTGATCATCAAGGCCGCCGCCGGCGGCGGCGGTCGGGGGATGCGCATCGTCGAGCAGCCCGAGGAGTTCCTGCGCGCCTACACCGAGACCCGGGCTGGCGCGCAGGCCGTCTTCGGCGACGGGCGGGTGTACGTCGAGCGGTACCTGCCCTCGGCCCGGCACGTGGAGATCCAGGTGCTCTGCGACCAGTACGGCAACGGCGTGTACCTGGGGGCCCGGGACTGCTCGGTGCAGCGGCGCCACCAGAAGCTCATCGAAGAGACGCCGGCGCCCTGCCTGCCCGCGGACCTCATCGAGGAGATGGGGCGGGCCGCGCTGCGCGGGGTCGCCACGGCGGGCTACGTCGGCGCGGGCACCGTCGAGTTCCTGGTCGACCCGGCCGGTGCGTACTACTTCATGGAGGTCAACTRCCGGCTGCAGGTGGAGCATCCGGTGACGGAGATGGTGACCGGCATCGACCTCGTCGCCGAGCAGTTCCGGATCGCCGCGGGGGAGAAACTCGACCTCACCCAGGACGCGGTCGTCCCGCGCGGCGTCGCGATCGAGTGCCGCGTCAACGCCGAGGACCCGGTCCGGGGATTCGCCCCCGCGCCCGGAACGCTCACGGAGTGCCATTTCCCCGGCGGGCCCTTCGTCCGGGTGGACAGCCACGCGCACCCCGGCTACCGGATACCGACCCGGTACGACTCCCTGCTGGCGAAGGTGGTCGCCTGGGCGCCGGATCGCGACGGCGCGGTCCGGCGGATGCGCTCGGCCCTGTCAGAGCTGCGCATCGAGGGACCGGGCGTGGCCACGACCGTGCCCTTCCTCCTGCGGGTGCTCGACGATTCCCGGTTCCGGACCRCGACTCACGACACCTCTCTCGTCGCCGCGCTCACCTCGACCGGCTGACCAGAGTTCTCTACGCAGAGTTGTGGAGGGTTGAGTACGGTCTGACGCCGCCAGACCGTACTCAACCCTCCATGTTTCCCCGGCCAGGCCGGGGTGGGCCATGCCGGGCCGGGTTATCCACAGATCGTGGTAGGTCCTGGCGCCGCCGCTGATCGGCGGGTGAGTCTGTGACGGCGACAGCAGGATCATGCTCGGTGGCGGCAAGGGTGCGTTCGGCGTGGCGCAGGACGGGCGCGTCGACCATCCGTCCCTCGAAGGAGAACACGCCGGCGGAGTGCGTCGCCGCGTCGAGTACCCGCCGCGCCCAMGCCACCTCGTCGGCGGACGGCGCGAACGCCTGCCGCACGGCCGCGACCTGCCTCGGGTGGATACACGCCTTCGCCGCGAAGCCGCTCGCGACGGCGTCACGAGCCTCGGCCGCGAGGCCGTCGACATCGGCGATGTCCAGGTACACGGAGTCGACGGCGACCCGCCCGTGCGCTCCGGCCGCCAGCAGGACGCTCGCCCGGGCATGCAGGGCGACGCCCCGGTAGCGGCCGGCCTCGTCCCGGCTCGACCGGCCACCCAGCGCGGCGACGAGATCCTCCGCGCCCCACATGACGCCGATGGTGGTGGGAACGGCCRCAATCTCGGCCGCGGCGAGCACGCCGCGCGGTGTCTCGCACAGGGCGACGACCCGGCGCGGCCCGACGGCGGCGACCTGCTCGGCGGACTCCGTCTTGGCCAGCATGACGACGGGATAGGGCGTGTCGGCGAGGGCGCGCAGGTCCTCGTCGTAGTCGGCGGTCCCGGCGGGGTTGATCCGGATGATCGTCCGCAGTGGGTCGAGGATGCTCTCCCGCAACGCGCGCCGTGCCCGCGGCCGGTCCGCCGCCRCCACGCCGTCCTCCAGATCGAGGATGACCCCATCGGCCGCGGCGGCCGCCTTGGCGAATCGGTCGGGCCGGTCCGCGGGGCAGAACAGCAACGCCGGGCCGGGCAGCTGCCCGATCACCGGTCCGCCGCCCGGCGCAGCATCAGCGCGGACCGTACCGCCACGGCTACCACGTCACCGTGCTGGTTGCGCGCGGTGTGCTCGAAGGTGACCACCCCCTGCCCGGGTCGGCTGCGGGAGAGCCGCTTGTCGCGTACCACGGTCTCGGCGTAGAGCGTGTCGCCGGGGAACACCGGTGCGGGGAAGCGGATCTCGGTGAATCCGAGGTTGGCCACGGTCGTTCCCTGGGTCAGCCGGCTCACCGACAGGCCGACCAGCGTCGCGAGGGTGAACATGCTGTTGACCAGCCGAGTGCCGAAGGTCTGGGTCGTGCTCCATGCCTCGTCGAGGTGCAGCGCCTGGGTGTTCATCGTCAGCGTGCTGAACAGGGTGTTGTCGGCTTCGCTCACGGTCCGCCCGGGCCGGTGGACGTAGACGACGTCGGTCTCCAGCTCGTCGAACCACAGCCCCCGTTCCTCGACGCKCCGACATTCTCGCTCGGTCCGCTCGGTCCGCTCGGTCCGCGGGKGAGGGGATGCCCCTGCCTCCATCGGTGCCTCCCTCGATCGACTCCCGTCGCCGGCCGCCGGTGTTCAGCGGCCGAGATGGCAGGGGTAGGGTAACCCGTGTTGTGCTGGCCGTGKGTGAAGGTTCATCACCCCTTCCGGGGGCGTTCCGGTCGACCCGATAGCTTCCGGACGTCCGGAGTGCGGGTGGCGGGCCGTCGGCCCGATGAATCGCCGTCCCCGGAAAAGAACCGTGCGGTCCTCGTGGTGAAGGAGCCCGGCAATGCGGCACCGCAGGCTTTTGTTGGCACTGGCCGTGGGTACGCTGACCGCGTCCGTGTCGATCCCGATCTCGGCGAACGCGGCCACCCCGCTCGGCGCCGGGACCGGGACCGCTCCGTCTACGATCGCCGTGATCGGCGACATCCCCTACGGCGCCGCCAAGATCGCCGAGTTTCCCACCGACATCGGCAAGATCAACGCCGATCCCGACGTTTCGCTGGTCGCGCATCTCGGCGATATCAAGAACGGCAGCAGMGTCTGCTCGGACTCGTACTTCGCCACCATCAAGTCGGATTTCGACCAGTTCCAGGATCCTTTTGTCTACACCCCCGGCGACAACGAGTGGACCGACTGCCACCGCGCGAACAACGGTGGTTACAATCCTCTCGAACGTCTCGGAAAACTGCGTCAGGTGTTCTTCCCTGTCCCAGGCCRGACCCTCGGCGTGAACGCCCGGCAGGTCACCAGCGAATCCGCGGACCCGGCCTACGCGCCCTTCGTGGAGAACACCATGTGGACCCAGTCCGGTGTGGTTTTCTCGACACTTAACGTGCAGGGCAGCAACAACGACYTCGTCCCGTGGTTCGGGGTGACGCCGCTGTCCGCGGAGCAGCGGAAAGAGTATTCTACCAGGCTTGACGCGGACCTTGAGTGGATCAACGAGGCGTTCAACGTCGCACGCCGGACCGGGGCGCCGGGGGTCGCGCTGCTCATGCAGGCCGATATGTGGGACACCAGCGCGCTGGCCGCCGGTGGAGACGGGCTGAGTGGCTTCGATCCCATCGTCAAGCGGATCGGGACCCTCGCCGAGCATTTCGGTAAGCCGGTGCTCATCCTGCAGGGTGACTCGCACAACTTCCGGGTCGACCACCCGTTCACGAGCACGGACCCGCTCTACGGCATCCACCCGCTGGCCCCGAAGACCCTGCAGGCTCCCAACGTGACCCGCGTCGTCGTCGATGGCAGCGCTCAGGCGAACGACTACCTGAAGCTCACGATCAACCCGGCTGCCCCGGGCGTCTTCAGCTGGACTCGCGTCAACTACTGAGGGAACGAATCCTCCCACCGGCCGGGGCCGTTTCGCGGTCCCGGCCGGCCCCGGAGCCGATGAGACCGACCCGTCGGGGTGCGGTGGCTGTCGTCGGTTCCGGGCAGAAGGCGCTGATGGCCGGGGTGCCGGCGCTCGCGGCGGTCTCCGCGCTCTCGACGCTCGCGGTGGACCTCGCCGAGGAGGCGGGGATGACGCTCGCTGGGTTCGTGCGCGGTACGTCGATGAACCTCTACACCGGCGCGCACCGGGTGGTACTGGGCTGACCCCGGCTCAGTACCACCCGGCTCAGTACCACCCGGCTCAGCCGCACCTATGCCGCCTCGCCTCTCGGCGAGGCACCCMCGGTCTGACCGGCCGTGGCCGTGCCGGGTTCCCGCTTCCCAGCCACCCGCCCGMTCGCGCGGGTCTTACGGTCGGCTCCACGGGCGTTTACCGTCTCCGGTGTACTGGCGGCGACGAGGTGGTGCAGGTTGATCGCGGCGTTGTGGTCGCGGTCGAGTACCAGCCCGCAGGACTGGCAGGTGAACGTGCGCTCGGACAGCGTCAGGCTTGGGTTTCGCCAGCCGCAGCCGGAGCAGGTCTTCGAGCTGGGATACCAGCGGTCGGCGACGACGAGCGTCGATCCGTACCAGCGGGTCTTGTAGGCAAGCTGCCGGCGGACCTCGGCCATGCCGGCGTCGGCGACCGCGCGGGCGAGCCGCCGGTTACGGACCATCCCGGCKRCGTGCAGATCTTCGACGACGACCGTGTCGTGGGACCGGGCGAGCCGGGTCGTGAGCTTGTGCAGCCCGTTGTGGCGCTGGTTCGCGACCCGGACATGGATCGYCGCGAGCTGGGCGGCGCGCTGCCGCCGCCCAGCGCTGCCCGGCTTCGACCGGGCGTGGGCCGCGGTCAGCCCATCGCCCGTCGGCTGGTCAGGTTCGCCGACGAGGATCAGCCCGCCGACCCTGCGCGCCGGAACTGGGAGCTTGCCGGCCGCGTACCAACGGCGCGCGGTCACATACGCCACACCCTGCGACTCGGCCCACTCCTTGAGGTTCACATGACCATCATAGCTCACTATAGAGCGCCAATGACTACTGGACGAGCGACAGTTGGCACCCCCTCGTCTCCCACGGACGGGCGCCGCGGCGATCCACCGGTCACCAGGAAACGGTCGCGTGGGTTGAACGTCGAGAACGTGTCGCCAGGATCTACCATTATGGGGGCAGAGGGGTCAATCGGGGGATTCGGGCGGAGGGCTGGTGCGTTCGGCGCAGCGGGGCAGGACCGTCGGGCTCCTGCTGGCCGGTCTGCTCGTGATTGCGGTGGTGGCCCTGATCGTGGTCCCCCGGCTGGGGGGCGACGCCGGCGGCGGTCCGCCCGATGGCAACGTGCGGACCGTCCKGGTCCTGGCCGGTTCGGAGAAGCGGGACTTCTTCGCGGACCCCGCGGTGGGCGCCCGGCTCGCGGAGCTCGGCTACCGGCTGCAGGTCGATACCGCGGGCTCCAGGGAGATCGCCACCAGCCGCGATCTGACCCCATATGACCTGGCCTTTCCGGCCGATGCGCCGCAGGCCGACCGGATCAGGGCCGCCASGAAGGTGACGAAGTCCTACGTCCCCTTCTTCAGCCCGATGGCGATCGCCACCTTCCAGCCGATCGCGTCACTGCTGCAGAACGCCGGGGTCGTGCGGATGGACGGCGGCCACCGCGTCCTGAACATGCGCGGCTACCTCGATCTGGTCGATAAGAACACCCGCTGGTCGGACCTGCCGGGKAACACCGCTTTCGAGACCGGCAAGTCCGTGCTCATCAGTTCGACGGATGTGCGGACGTCGAACTCCGCGGCGCTGTACCTGGCGATCGCCAGCTATGTCGAGAACGGCGGTAACGTCGTCGCCGACAGCGCCGCGGCGGATCGGGTGGCCGCCCGCTGCGCACCGCTGTTCGTCAAGCAGGGCTATGTCGAGCAGTCCACCCAGGAACCCTTCGACGACTTCCTCACCATCGGGATGGGGAAGACGCCGATGGCCATGATCTACGAGGCGCAGTTCGTCGCCCGCCAGCTCGCGAAGGACGGCTCCATCAGCCCCGACATGGTCCTCATGTACCCGGAGCCAACGATCTACGCGAAGCACACGGTGGTACCGCTGACCGCCGATGGCGATGCCGCCGGGCGGCTGCTTGCCACCGACCCGCAGCTGCAGCGTCTCGCGGCTCAGCACGGGTTTCGTACCGCGGATGCCGCGTACGGCCGCCGCCTGGCCACCGAACGGGGTCTCGCGCCGCCGCCGTCACTGGTCGACGTGGTGGAACCGCCCACCGCCGCCATCGAGGAACGCATGATTGACAAGATTGTGAACCAGGCGCAGGGGAGACCCGGTTGACCACGCAACCGCCGGCCGCCGACCGGAATACGGCACCTGGCAATACGTCACCCGGCGGCCTGGTGCTGACCCCGCCCGAGCCGGTGGCACCGGTGCCCCTTGACCGGGCCGAACCGGCCGTTCCGATCGATCCGGACGCCGTGGCCCGACTGGACGAGCAGGCTGGCACGTTCGCGCGCACGCTGCTGTCCATCGATGCCCACTCGCCGGCGTTCGCGTCGAAGGTCGCCGCCGTGCACCGGCTGGGGGAGAAGGAGATCCGGGAATCGGCGTCGGTGTCCAACCGGTTGCTCGACAAGCCCACCCGGGCGATGAACTCCGGGCCCTTCGACCAGACCTCGGCGGTGTCGAAGTCCCTGGTCGAGCTGCGCCGGGTCGTGGCGGACCTCGACCCCTCCCGGCAGAATCTCGACGCCCCCAGAAAGCTGCTCGGCGTGCTCCCCTTCGGCAACCGGCTGCGGGACTACTTCGCGTCCTACCGGTCGTCGCAGGCCCATCTGGACGGGATCCTGCGCGCCCTGCAGCACGGTCAGGAGGAGCTGCGCCGGGACAACGCCGCCATCGAGCAGGAGAAGCAGAACCTGTGGGTGGCGATCGGCCGGCTGCGGGAGTATGCCTACCTCGCCGGCAGACTCGACGGTGAGCTCGAAACGGGGATCGCGGCGCTCGCGGGCGCCGATCCGGACCGGGCTGAGGAGCTTCGCCGGGACGTGCTGTTCTACGTCCGCCAGAAGCACCAGGACCTGCTTACCCAGCTTGCCGTCGGCGCACAGGGCTACCTTGCGTTGGACCTGCTCCGGCGCAACAACCTCGAACTCATCAAGGGTGTGGACCGGGCGAGCACCACGACCGTGTCGGCCCTGCGCACCGCGGTGATCGTCGCCCAGGCGCTGGCCGACCAGAAGCTGGTCCTTGACCAGATCTCGGCCCTGAACAGCACCACCGAGAAGATCATTTCTKGCACGTCGGAGCTGTTGCGCCGGCAGAGCGCCGACGTGCACCGGCAGGCGTCCTCGGCGACCGTCTCGCTGCGGACCCTCCAGCAGGCCTTCGCGAACATTTACGCCACCATCGACGCCATCGACGACTACCGCGCCGCCGCGCTGGACACCATGCGGACGACGGTGGACGCGCTGTCCACCGAGATCGGCAGGGCCACCGCCTACCTGGACCGGTCGGCCGCGGGCGAGATCGGCGAGCTCGGCTCGTACCCCGACGGCGGTGGCGAGCTGACGCTGCCGGGCGGCGGCCGGTGAACCGACGGCCGCCCGCGGCCCTGCTCGCGTGTCTCCTGACGGTGCTGCTCGTGGCCGCCTGCTCGGGCGGAGGCCCGGGACCGGCGGACGGGTCCGGCACCGGCGGGTCCGGCACCGGCGGGTCCGGCACCGGCGGGTCCGCAGGCGAACTCACCGTCCTCGCCGGCTCCGAACTCCAGGACATCCAGCCGCTGCTTCCCGATCTCACCCGGGCGACCGGCGTCACCCTGCGGCTGAGCTACACCGGCACCCTGGACGGCGCCGACGCGATTACCAGGGGCACCGCCCAGGCCGACGCCGCCTGGTTCGCCTCCGACCGGTACCTGCGACTGCTGCCGAACGGCGCGACGTCCGTAGCCGCGCGATCGTCGATCATGCTGTCACCGGTGGTGTTCGGGGTCCGACGCAGCCTGGCCCGGCAGTTCGGCTGGACCGGCAACCCCAACGTGACCTGGGCCGACATCGCCGCGAAGGTGGCGGCCGGCCAGCTCTCCTACGCCATGACGAATCCCGCGGCGTCGAACTCGGGTTTCTCCGCCCTGGTCGGGGTGGCGGCGGCACTCGCCGGCACCTCGGACGCGCTGCGCCCGCAGGACATCAGACCTGCCCAGCTGACCTCGTTCTTCTCTGGCCAGGCACTGACCGCGGGCAGTTCCGGTTTCCTGACCGACGCCTACGCCCGTTCCCAGGACACTCTCGGCGGCATGATCAACTATGAGTCGGTGCTGCTGGCCCTGAACGCCGGGCACCGGCTGCGCGAACCATTGGAGTTGATCTATCCCCGGGACGGGATCGTCACCTCCGACTACCCTCTCCTGCTGCTGCGGCCGGACAAGCGTGATCTCTATGACCGGGTCGTCAGCTGGCTGCGCCTGCCGCGGACGCAGCACCGGCTGCAGACTGCCACGAGCCGCCGGCCGGCCCTGCCCGGGGTGGCGTTGGACGCCCGGTTCCCGACGCGGACGCTCACCGAGCTGCCCTTCCCGGCGAGCCGGCAGGTCGCCGACCAGCTGCTGTCCGCCTACCTCGACCGGTTCCGGCGGCCCAGCCACGCCATCTTCCTGCTCGACGTGTCCGGGTCGATGGCCGGATCACGGATAGCGGCGCTCCAGGCGGCGCTGCGCGGACTCACCGGTGCGGACGACACGTTGTCCGGCAGGTTCGCCCGGTTCCGGGGTCGCGAGAAGATCACGATGATCACCTTCGCCGGCCGGGCCAACGACCCCGTGGACTTCGCCGTGAACGACCCGCGGCCGGGCTCCGCGGATCTGGCGGGCGTCAACACGTTCGTGGACGGCCTGCGGCTCCAGGACGGCACCGCGATCTACTCGGCGCTGGAGGCCGGCTACCGGGCTGCCGGCGCGGCCGTTGAGGCCGACCCCGGCTACCTCACGTCGATCGTCCTGATGACCGACGGGGAGAACAACTCCGGTATCTCGGCCGCCGACTTCCGCTCCTCCTATCAGCGGCTGCCGGCGGCCGCGCGTGCCGTGCGTACCTTCACGATCGCCTTCGGGGAGGCCGACCCGGCGGCGCTGCGGGATATCTCCGCCGACACCGGTGGCGCGGTGTTCGACGCCCGTACCTCGTCGCTGGCGGACGCGTTCAAGGACATCCGTGGCTACCAGTGAACCGCCGACGCCGCGTCCACCGCGGCTCCCGCGCCCGGCACCACCCCCGTCGGCGCCGATCCCCGGCCGGGGACAGTGGATCCTCACCTGGTTCGGTTCGGCCAAGAACATCGCCGGCTGCACATGCGCGCTCGCCGGCGCCGGCGCGAGTGCCGCGGGCCTGGTGGACTGGCCGTTCTGGCCGCCGGTCGTCGCGGCGCTCTACGCGATCGGCGCCTTGGTCGCACCGCCGCGCCGCGCCGCGGTCGCGGGCGGTGGGATCGACGTGGATGATCTGMGGGCGACGGTCGAGGCCCAGTACCGGGCCCTGATCGACCGGGCACCGGACGACCGGGCACTCGTCGCCGCCGCCGAGGAGGTCATCGGTGCGCTGCGGCAGGTCCTGGACACCCCGCACCTGCTGCGTCCCGGCTCGCCGGAGACGTTCGCCGTCGAGCGGACGGTCGCCGATTACCTGCCCACCGCGGTGGAGACCTATCTGGGGCTGCCGCGGGCCTACGCCGAGACCCACCGGCTGCCCGACGGCCGTACCCCCCGCGATGTCCTGCTGGCGACGCTGGCCCTGCTCGCCGGTGGGATGCGTGAGGTCACCGAGGCGGCCGCCCGCGGCGACACGGCCCAGTTGCTCGCGCACAGCCGCTTCCTCACCGACCGATTCGGCCCGACCGAGCTCACCCTCCCCGATCCCGCCCGGCCCGATCTCGCCCGGCCCGACCTGCCACGCATCCCGGGCCCACCTAGCCCCTGACGCCCCGGCGCACCAGGTCCGGATGTCGCATTCTCCGTGATGGGCGGTACAGGTCCCGGCGGCCTGCGACGCGCGCCAGGGTGACCAGGAGTACGACACCGGCGATCACGTAGGCGTTCGTGAGGAGGATGGTCGGGTCGCGGCGGTGCGGCCAGTTCTGGTCGTGTGGCGTGATCCACCAGACGGGGGAGGCCACGAACAACACGTAGCCGGCGAGCGCCGCTCCGACGTACCGGCGTGAGGCTCGGCCGTCGGTGCCGTCGGTGCCGTCGGTGCCGTGGGTGGCGTGGGTGGCGAGCCAGAGCAGCGTCGGCACCGCCCACACCCAGTGGTGACTCCACGAGATCGGCGAGACCAGCAGTCCGGTGACCGCACAGGCGAGCAGGCCCGCGACGGGCTCCCCGCGCCGGTGCAGCCGCACCGCGAGCACCAGCCCGGCGACGGCGACCGCGGCCACCACCAGCCGGTGGATCTGGACGACCGACGCGCCGTCTCCCCAGATCCGGGTCATCGCGCCGGACAGCGACTGGTTGCCGGCGTACGTGACCGAGCCGATCCGGCCCGGATCCGCGAACACCCCGCCCCAGTAGGCGCGGGACGCCGCGGGTGCCAGCGCGAACGCCACGGCATGGGCCGCGAGAAACGTCCCCGCCGCTGCGATCGCCACCCGGCGCCGGCCGGCCAGCCACAGGTAGGCCACKAAGATCAACGGAGTCAGTTTCACCGCCGCGGCGARACCTGTGAGAGCACCGGGTGGCAGTCGGGCGAACGGTGTGGACCGCCGTCCGGGCCCGRCATCGAGCCAGACCGCCAGCATCAGCAGGATGTTGACCTGCCCGAAGATGATGGTGCTGCGAACCGGTTCCGTCGCGAGCGCCGCCACCAGCAGCAGYGGCGGCGCCCAGCGCGAGCCCAGTGCCCGCCCGACCCCGGCGGCCCGCGCGGTGTCGGTCGGCGGGATGAGCCAGGCTCGCAGCCTGGACAGCAGCAGGATGAGTGCCGCGACGGTCAGCGCGGCCCAGACGACCTCAGCCACCCCCAGGGGGATGGCGGCGAACGGCGTGAACAGCACCGCCGCGATCGGTGGGTAGGTGAAGGGCAGGCCGGCCGCCGTACGCACCTGGTAAAGGGCGGACCCGTCCCAGACAGCCTGCCCCCCCAGCCGGTAGACAGCGAAGTCGGTCTGCGGCTGCGGTGCGATCATCACCGCGAGCACCACCAGCGCGGCGACGACGCCCGTGGTCACGACGGGCGCCGTCGGTCGCGCCGAGGCGACCGGCACCGGTCCCGGGCCTGCCGTCTCCCCGTTGGGGCAGGCGGTAACGGTTGCCKGGCCCATGGTTCTCGCTTGCCGCATGCGTTCGGCATAGCACCCCGAGGCGGTCCGCCAGCAGGGAGCCCGGCAGCCACCATCCGCCGTTCATCCCGGCGCCATCCGCCGGTAGCCGCCGGTAGCCGCCCGGCGCCGAGGCAGGACACCGCGGGCCGGGCCGGCGCCCGTGGGCTCCGACATCCATACAGGACAGGTATTGTTCACCGGGTGCTCCCGGGCGCGCTGCCTGTTGGCGATGTAGAAACGTCAGGCTTTATACCGGAATGGACGAGATAGAGTGYGCCGCGCCGCACGGAACCGCCCGACCGGGCGATCCTGCTCGACGCTGTTCGTCGCGCCCCGGTAGGGGCGTCGGCGGACGCCTCGACGGAGGTATCGTCCTGCTCGCGGGATGTGGGACCGCCGGATCGGTGCTGGTGGTGCTGGTGGCGGGGCGACTGGCCCTGCAGCCCGGAGTTGTGACCCCGTCACGCTGGTTCGGGCTRCTCGACCCGGTGCCGTTCGACCGCCCCTCTCCGCTACCCGCTTTTATGATCATCGGGGTGGCGTTGCTCGTCGGCGCATGGTTCCGGTTGTGCCAGCGCGCGCACCACGGCGACCTGTCGGTCCCGCGGATAGGCCTCGTCATCGGCTTCTGGGCCGTTCCGGTGCTGCTCGGCCCGCCGATCCTCAGCCTCGACGTCTACTGCTACACCGCGCAGGGGACGATGCTCGCCGCCGGGCTCGACCCCTACGCCGCCGGGCCCACCGCGCTCGGCGCCCGTCCCATCCTGCTAGCCGTCGATCCGATCTGGAGATCATCGCTGTCGCCCTACGGGCCGGTCGCCCTCGGCTACTTCCGGCTGGTGACCGCGCTTGCGGGCGGTGACGTCCTGCGCGCGGTCCTGCTGCACCGGATCGTCGCGGGGGCGAGCGTCGTCGTGATGGCGGTGTGCGTGGTGCGGGTGTCCTCCGCGGCGCGACGGCCCTGGGCGCTGGCGTTCTGCGCGGGTAGTCCGATCGTGCTGCTGCAGCTCGTCGGCGCGATCCATCTTGAGGCCATCCTGCTGGCGCTGCTTGCCAGCGGCCTGACGGCGGTGTACCGCGGCAGGCCG
This sequence comes from Frankia sp. CcI156, assembly GCF_001983015.1. Classification (NCBI taxonomy): domain Bacteria; kingdom Bacillati; phylum Actinomycetota; class Actinomycetes; order Frankiales; family Frankiaceae; genus Frankia; species Frankia sp. CcI156. The sequence continues at coordinate 138,129 of NZ_MOMD01000013.1, read as the reverse complement.
GTGCTCGGTCTCGTCCTCATCACCGCGGCCGCGCTGGTGAAGTGGCCCGCGGCCCTGGTCGTCGTGGTGGTGCTGGTCTGGCGGTCGGTCGCGGCGGTGAGTGCCGCTACCGCCGCGACCGCAGCCTCGGTCGGATCGGGTCGGCGTTCATCCCGGCTCCGTCGCGCCGCCGCCGTCGCTGGGCGGGACCTCGCCGTCGTGGCGAGCGTCGTCGTGGTGCTCTCGAGTCTGGTACCCGACGGCTTCGGATGGCTGCGCGCCGCGCGGACACCGGCCGCCGGACTGACCCTCTACGCCCCGACCACCTGCCTCGCCGATCTTCTGTCCGCCCTGGCGAGGATGGCCGGATCGGCGATGCGCTTCGAGGATCTGGTGGGACCCACCCGGGCCGCGGGCGTGGCCGTCGCCGCCGGGATCTTCGTCTGGCTGCTGGCGACCGTCCGCGACCGCGAACCGCATGCCACCGCCGGGCTGGCACTACTCAGCCTGGCCCTGCTCGGACCCGTCCTCTATCCCTGGTATCTCACCTGGGGCGCCGTGCTCCTCGGCCTGACCGGGCAGGCGCCGCGACGGGTGCTCGGGGYGGTCACCGTGGTCGGCTCGTTCCTGGCCCTGCCGCACTGCGAGCTGTTGTTCGTCGATCACCCGCAGGTCGCCCCCTGGTTCGTCCGGCAGGGGCCGATCGTCCTGCTCGTCGCCCTGACCTGCGGCATCGCCGTGGCCTTGGCCGCCCGGCGTCGTCTCGCCAGCGTGCCCTGAGCGCGGCGCCCGTGCCCTGAGCGCGGCGCCCGTGCCCTGAGCACGGCGCCCGTGCCCTGAGCGCGGCGCCCGTTGCGTCCGTCGCCGGGCCTCACGCCTCGTCGGCGGCCCGGCGCAACTCCTCGATGTCGAGCTTCGACATCTTCAGCATCGCCTGCATCGCCCGCTGGGACCGGCCCGGGTCGGGATCGTCAAGGAGCTCAGACAGGGCCGTGGGCACGATCTGCCAGGACAGCCCGTACCGGTCCTTGAGCCACCCACACGGTCCTGCCTCGCCACCGTCGGTCAGCCGGTCCCAGTACTCGTCGATCTCGGCCTGGGAACCGCARCCGACCTGCAGCGAGATCCCCTCCGAGAAGGTGAACTCGGGTCCGCCGTTCAGCGCGACGTACTCCTGGCCATCCAGTTCAAACCGGACGGTCATGACCGTGCCCTCGGGACGGGGYCCGGCCGGGCCGTAGCGGGTGATGTCGACGATCCGCGAGTTCGGGAAGATCGACGTGTAGAACCTGGCCGCCTCCTCGCCCTGAGTGTCGAACCACAGACATGGCGTGATTGCTGGCATCCTCCGGTCCTTCCTGTCTGGATGAGAAGCGCGCGGCCATTTCCCGCACGAGCTTTTCCCGAAGAGCTTTTCCCGAAGAGCGTCGTGGTACCCCTGGATCAGGGGCGAAAGCGGTCCGGGTCGGCCGCAGCCCAGTCCGCGGCCCAGTCCGCCGGCGGCTCGACGAGCAGTTCCCCGGGTTCGAGCCACTCGTACAGCTCGGCGTAGCTACGGGTGTCGGTGTGGGTGACCCGGCGCATCAGCATCCCCGGATGCAGCTGTTCGGGACCGGCGCAGCCCAGCGAGGCGATCATCTGTACCGCCTGGGCCACCGCGGCCTGCTGGTAGCGGCGCACCCGCTCGCCCTTGTCYGCGACGTCCACCGCGCGGGCGCGGCGCGGATCCTGGGTGGCCACCCCGACCGGGCAGGTGTTGGTGTGACAGCGTTGCGCCTGGATACAGCCGACCGCCATCATCATCGCGCGGRCCGCGTTGGTGTAGTCGGCGCCCTGGGCGAGCCGTTTGACGATGTCCACCCCGGTGGCAATCTTGCCGCTCACCCCGATCCGGACCTGGTCTCGCAGGCCGACGCCGACGAGTGCGTTGTGCACCGTCATCAGGCCCTCGGTGAGCGGAGTACCGACGTGGTCCTCGTATTCCAGCGGCGCGGCGCCGGTGCCGCCCTCACCTCCGTCGACGACGATGAAGTCGGGGGTGATCCCCTCGGCCAGCATCGCCCGGCAGATCGCGAGCAATTCCCGCCGGGGCCCCATACACAGTTTGAATCCCGTGGGCTTGCCACCCGCGAGCTCCCGCATCCGGGCGATGAACAGCACCAGTTCCCGCGGAGTCGAGAAGACCCGGTGTCCCGGCGGGCTGACACAGGTCACCCCGGCCGGGACACCGCGGGCCCGCGCGATCTCGGCGCTGACCTTCGCCGCGGGCAGGATGCCGCCGAGGCCGGGCTTGGCGCCCTGGCTCAGCTTCAGCTCGACCATCCGGACCGACGGAAGAGCCGCCTTGTCCTTGAACAGCGCCGGGTCGAAGTCGCCGTCCGCCGTGCGAGCACCGAAGTAGCCGCTGCCGATCTCCCAGACGAGGTCGGCGTGGTAGCGCAGGTGATGCTCGGTGAGACCGCCCTCCCCGGTGTCATGGGCGAAACCGCCCGCCGCCGCGCCGCGGTTCATCGCGAGCACGGCGTTGCCCGATAACGCTCCGAAGCTCATCGCCGAGATGTTGAGCAGCGCCATGTCATACGGCTGGGTGCAGTCCGGGCCGCCGATGCGCACCCGGGGCGGCGGGGTGCCTGGCGCAACCGCCAGTGGCACCGTCGAATGCAGCAGGTACTCGTAGCCGACCGCGTTGACATCGCGCTCGGTGCCGAACGCCTGGTCGCTGTGGATGCCCTTCGCGCGTTCGTAGATGCTCGTCCGGATGTCGCGGTCGAACGGGCGGCCGTCGTAGTTGCGTTCGATGAAGTACTGCTGGATCTCCGGCCGGATGGACTCCAGCATGAAGCGGAGGTRGCCGAACACCGGGTAGTTCCGCAGGATTGCRTGCCGGCGTTGCGTGACGTCGTGGACGGCCAGGGCGAGCAGGGCGCCGGACACGGCGGCGGCCCCCCACCAGTCCGCCGACCACCACAGCCCGGCGGCGATTGCCGCCGCCATGAGCCCCGCCAGGGCCGGCAGTATCCCGAACGAGAACATCGCGATCCTTCCCTGCACCGGCCCCGTGCGCAGGCTGTGCGCGGGCCGCGGCCGGCGGAACCCGGCCGATCTGCCTGGACCCGTCGGGTCCGGCGCCTTCGACGCTATACGCCGGACGGTTCACGAGGTGTTCCACGGCCGCGCCGCGGCCGCGGGGACACGCAATGGGCGGGAACTCGCAATGGCGAGCTGGCCGTCGGCGAACAGGGTAACTCCCTGTTCACAACAACTTTCACAGCACTCCGGAATGTCGGCCTCTTTCTCTCGGGCATCGGACCACCGGGGCACCGACGAGGTGCTCGATCCGGGAGAAAGTTTCACCCCAACTTTCCGCAAGGCGGGATCCTTCCTCCACCGCTGTCGTTTCCACTCGAACCTGGATGACTTCAACCAGCCGGTCGCACCTGGGCCGGAGGGCGGCATCCAGGACGCCAACGGCAACTTCGGAACGCCTATGATGGGGGTCATAACCGTGTCGGACAAAAAGCGGTAGACGTCATCAAGCGGTAGACGTCATCGAGGGCCGGCATCATTGAGGTGTGCTGGAAGGAGCGGCACCACATCGTCAACATCCTGGACCGGGATGACGGTCGGCAGCGATGAATCCCGGGTGTCCACGGCCCAGGTGTCGAGACCGATCACCGTCTTCCCGGTCCGGAGCGCGAAGGAGATCTCACTGAGCGTTCCCCAGCTTCCGCCGACGGCGACCAACGCGTCGCTGCCGCGGACGAGCAGGCCGTTGCGCAGCTCGCCCATCCCGGTCGGGAGGCTGACGGTGAGATGGTCGTTTCCCTCGTCCCGGGACAGGCCCGGCAGCAGCCCGATCGTCGTCCCGCCGCATCCGTCCGTCCCGCCGCATCCGTCCGTCCCGCCACACCCGTCGATCCTCCCGCCGGTGAGCCGGTCGGGCGACCGCGCGCCGCATCGGACACGCCGCGCCCTGCACGCTTCGTCACGTTTTATCGAGGCCCGGCGGGATAGTAGAGACCCTGGTGGGCCCGTCGGCCCCACCAGCAGGGCCGACGGGCCGGACGGACGGGTCGGACGAGAGTGGCCGCGCGGGTGGGCCGGGCTAGGCGTCGGGTTGAGGTGTCGGGTGGCGGCCGGTACCCGACGATGACAAGGGTGGGGGTGCAGGTCCGTGGCGAGTAGCGCGGGATTCTTCCCGAGGCGGGTCATATCTGTGACACGCATGCGTAACCGGCCGGCCGTAGCGTAGCCCGCCATGAGCGACGCACGAATCGTGGCCGTCGGCGTCGAGGAGGAATTTCACATCCTCGATCTCACTACCCGTCAGCTCGTTCCCAGGGCCGAGGAGGTCCTCCGTCGACTCGACGGGGACTCGTTCTCTCCAGAGCTATTGAAATCGGTTGTCGAGACGAACAGTCAGYCGACGGCGGATCTGCTGGAGCTGCGGACGAACCTGCTCGATCTGCGGCGGCGACTCGCGGAGGTGACCGGCGAGCTCGGGCTCGGGCCGGCCGCCGCGGGCACCGTGCCGATCGTGGACATGGATCTGCTCGACGTCTCCCGGGACGACCGTTACGAGCAGATGACCGAGGACTACCAGATCGTCGCGCGCGAGCAGCTCATCTGCGGCGCCCAAGTGCACGTCGACGTGGCCGACCGCGACCTCGCGATGGCCGTCGTCGCCTGGACCGCGCCGTGGCTGCCGATGCTGCTGGCGCTCTCGGCCAGCTCGCCGTTCTGGATGGGCGCCGACAGCGGCTACGCGAGCATGCGCACGCTGGTGTGGCAGCGCTGGCCGACCGCGGGGGTCGCCGGGTCCTTCCGGACCGCCGCGGAGTACGACCAGCTCGTGGCAGACCTGATCAAGTCCGGGGTGATCAGCGACCCGGGGATGGTCTACTTCGACGTCCGCCCGTCGGCCCACCTGCCCACCGTCGAGCTGCGCATCTGCGATGCCTGCCCGGACGTCGACAACGTCATCCTTATCGCCGGGCTGTTCCGGGCGCTGGTGTGCCAGGCCATCGAGGAGATCGAGGCCGGCGGCCAGGCCCCGCCGCCACGCGCGGAGCTGCTGCGCGCGGCGACCTGGCGGGCGGCCCGGTCCGGCCTGGAGGGCGACCTTGTCGACATCCTCGGTGCYGGCCCGATACCGGCCCAGGCCATGCTGCGCCGGCTGCTCACCGAGGTCCGCCCGCAGCTCGAACGGTTCGACGACTGGGAGCTCATCGACAACCTGGCCGAACAGGCCGTCGGCCGGGGCAGCTCGGCGCACCGCCAGCRCCGGGCCTTCGCCCGTCGGGGTCTGCTCACCGACGTCGCGGATCTGGTGCTGGCCGAGACCCGCGACGTCCCGCCCGCGGGGGCGGCGGCCGCGCTKGGGAGCGCGCCCGCTGTGTCCGCCTCCGACCAGATCGCGCCGCGGCTGCTCGAGCGCTACCAGCCGACCGGGTACGACGAGATCGTCGACGCCCGCGGCGCGGTCCGTCCCCAGTACCGGGCCGTCATGCGCACCTTGGAACGGCTCGGCCCGGGCATCCTCGACGAACGGGTCGGGACGCGCGAGGCCGAGCAGAACGACCGGGGGATCGTCTTCCGGGCCTCGGGGGACTCCGCCAGCCGTCCCTTTCCGTTCGACCTGGTCCCGCGGATCATCGCCGCCGACGACTGGACGACCCTGACGACCGGGCTGAGCCAGCGGGTCCGGGCCCTGGAGGCGTTCCTGCACGACATCTACGGCGAGCGGGCGGCCGTCGCCGACGGGATCGTGCCGGCCTGGGTGGTCAACGACGCGCCGAGCCTGCGCCACGGCGGTCGCGCCGTCGGCCCGGACGCCATCCGGGTGACCGTCGCCGGCATCGACCTGGTCCGCGGCGGCGACGGCGGCTGGCTGGTGCTGGAGGACAACCTGCGCGTGCCGTCCGGTATCGCCTACGCCATGGAAGGCCGGCGGCTCGCCGAGTCGGTGCTGCCGGAGCTCGGTCCGCCGGCCGGCATCCTGCGACTGGACGGCATACCCGCCCTGCTGCACGAGGCGCTGGTCGCGGCGGCCCCGGCGGCGGCGACGGGGGACCCGGCGGTGGCCGTGCTGACCGGCGGGAAGACCGACGCGGCGTACTTCGAGCATTCCCTGCTCGCCGAGAAGATGGGCGTCGCGCTGGTGGAACCGGCGGATCTGCTGGTCGACGACAACGACGTCGTCTACCGGATCGACGGCTCCCGGCGGTGCCGCGTCGACGTCCTCTACCGCCGGATGGACGAGGACGACCTGTTCGGCGCCCTCGGAGCCGCCGGCACCCCGCTGGGGCTCCCGCTGCTGCGCGCGATCCGGGCCCGCCGGGTCGGCATAGCGAACGCTCTGGGTAACGGGGTGGGTGACGACAAGGTCGTCTACGCCTACGTCCCGCGGATGGTCACCTACTACCTGGGCGAGCAGCCGGTGCTCGATGACGTGCCGACCTATGTCTGCGGCGACCCGGAGCAGTGTGAACACGTGCTGGACAACCTCGATCAACTGGTGGTGAAACCGGTCGACGGGTACGGCGGGTCCGGCGTGGTCATCGGGCCGCACGCCGAGCCCTACCGGCTTACCGAGGTCCGCGAGCGGATCCTGGCCAATCCCCGGCAGTGGATCGGCCAGGAACTGGTGTCGCTGTCGACCCATCCGACCTGGCATGACAGCCATCTCGAACCCTGCGCGGTAGATCTGCGGGTCTTTGTCTACGCCGGGCGGGAGCCGCGGGTGGTGCCCGCGGCGCTCAGCCGGGTGGCGCCTCCCGGCAGTCTGATCGTCAACTCCTCGCAGGGCGGGGGATCCAAGGACACCTGGATTCCCCGCCGTTAGCCGGTGATTCCCCGCCGTCAACCGTTCCGTGGCCGATACTCTCCGTAGTCGGATCCAGGGTGGCCCGGTCTTCCGTCGCGGGATGCGCTGCGGTTCCGTGCGGGATGCGCTGCGGTTCCGTGCGGGTTGGCGACCGAGGGAGTTGGCAACATCGCGGACACTGTTGTGAAATCTCCGTCCTCGAAAGTGAGGTCGTAGTCAACGGCTGCGGTACCGGGAAGGAAGCCTCGGGGAATGGATCTCGCCTGACCTCATCGATCGACGGGAGCGCACATGTGCGGGCTGAGTGGCGAGCTGAGATTCGACGGCCGGGGAGCGAACGTCGACGCGGTGGTGCGGATGACCGCGACGATGGTGCYGCGGGGCCCGGACGGCGTGGGAGTATGGTCCGCCGGCCCGGTCGCGTTCGGGCACCGTCGCCTGAAGATCATCGATTTGTCCGAGTGCGGTGCCCAGCCCATGGTGGACAACGAACTCGGCCTGACCACGGTGTTCAACGGGTGCATCTACAATTATCAGGAGCTGCGTGACGAGCTGATCGCGGCCGGCTACCGCTTCTTCTCCACCTCCGACACGGAGGTGATCGGCAAGGCGTACCACCGGTGGGGGAGACGCTGCGTCGACCACTTCGCCGGGATGTTCGCCTTCGCCATCGCCGAGCGGGACAGCGGACGGCTGATCCTCGCCCGKGACCGGCTCGGCATCAAGCCGCTCTACCTCACCGGGAACAGYGAGCGCCTGCGGTTCGCCTCCACCCTGCCGGCCCTGCTCGCCGGCGGCGGCGTCTCCTCCGACATCGACCTGGTCGCCTTTCACCACTACCTGTCGTTCCACTCCGTGGTGCCCGCACCGCACACGATTCTGGCCGGGGTGCGCAAGCTGCCCGCGGCGACCGTGCGGGTGGTGGAGCCGGACGGCACCTCGACCGACGACCTGTACTGGCGTCCCAGCTTCACCCGCGATCCCGCGCACGCGGACTGGACCGCCCGTGACTGGCAGGACGCGATCGCCGAGCGGCTGCGCCTCGCGGTGCGCCGCCGGATGGTCGCCGATGTCCCGGTCGGCGTGTTGCTGTCCGGTGGGCTGGACTCCAGTCTGATCGTCGCGCTGCTCGCCGAGGCGGGGCAGAAGGATCTCGCGACCTTCAGTGTCGGGTTCGAGGCCGTCGGCGGCGAGCCCGGCGACGAGTTCGTCTACTCCGACGTCATCGCCCGGTACTTCGACACCGACCACCATCAGATCCGGGTGCCGGGGACGAGGCTGCTGCCCGCCGTCGACGCGGCCGTCGCCGCGATGAGCGAGCCGATGGTCAGCCACGACTGCGTGGCCTTCTACCTGCTCTCCCAGGAGGTCTCCCGGCACGTCAAGGTCGTGCAGTCGGGGCAGGGCGCCGACGAGGTCTTCGCCGGGTATTCCTGGTATCCGCCGCTGGCGGGTGTTGGGCGGACCGACGCCGTCGACGCCTACCTGCGGGTCTTCGCCGACCGACCGCACCGGGACCTGCCCGCGATGGTGGAGCCGCACCATCTCATCGAGGCCGATGCCAGCCGGCACTTCGTCGCCTCCCACTTCGCCCGGCCGGGCGCCGAAACCGCCGTTGACGCCGCGCTGCGCATCGACTCGACGATCATGCTCGTTGACGACCCCGTGAAACGGGTCGACAACATGACGATGGCCGCGGGGCTTGAGGCCCGCACCCCGTTCCTCGACCACGRGTTGGTCGAGCTCGCCGCAGCCTGCCCGCCGGAGCTGAAGCTCGCCTCCGGCGGCAAGGGTGTGCTCAAGAACATCGGCCGCCCGCTGATGCCGGTCGACGTCATCGACCGACCCAAGGGGTACTTCCCGGTGCCGGCGATCCGCCATCTCGACGGGCCGTTCCTGGACCGGGTGCGCGAGGCGCTCACCGATCCGGCGGCGAAGGCGCGGGGTCTGTTCCGGCCGGTGTGGGTCCAGACGATGCTCGCCGCCCCGAACGACAACCGCACGGCGCTCGGCGCGAACGCCCTGTGGCAGGCCRCGCTGCYCGAGATGTGGCTCCAGACCCACACGGTCGCATGATCTACGTACATCGCACGACCCACGTACATCGCACGACCCACGTACATCGCACGACCGAGTCGCATGATCCCTTGGAGTGACATGATCCGACCCGCGGTGGTGGCGCAGCCGGTGGTGGGACGGCYGGTGGTGGGACGGCCGGTGGTGGCGCACACCGTCGACTCCGGGCGTCCCGGCGATCTGTCCGACGCCTGGGTCGCGGCGGCGAGCTGTCGCGCACCGAGTACCGGCCCGCATGGTCGGCTCGCCTTCGTCGGCGATCGCGGCGGCGCCCCCGCGCTGTGGATCCGGGACCCGGATGGCCGGGAGCGCCCGGTTGACACCGGCCCCGGTCATGTCCGGGCGGTCCTGTGGTCGCCGACCGACGACCGGATCGCCGTCCACGTCGCGCCGGGCGGCGGGGAGCTCACCGAGGTCCGGACCGTCCGGGCGGACGGCGGTGACCTGCGCCACCTGGCCGGCGGCGGGAGGCGGGCCGCCACCCCAGCCCGCTGGACCGACGACGGCCACGGCCTCGTCGTGACCGAGTCCGACCGCTCCGATCCGTCCGGCCGCACCGCCGCGGTGCTGATCGACTCCGACGGGCGACGGACCCGCCTCGCCGCCGGAGTGGCGCTGCAGGTGTGCGACGTCGTCGTTCTCCCCGACCCCGCGCCGGACGGGACGGGGAGCGGCGGTCCGGGGCGGGGCCCGGCCGGTGGCGGGTACCGCCTGCTGCTGCGGGAGGGCCCCCGTGGCGTCCGGCGGGTGCTCGTGGTCGACACCATGATCGCAGCCAGGGAGGGGATCGCAGCCAGGGAGGGGATCGCAGCCAGGGAGGGGATCGGCGGGTCATGGCAGGTGCCCGGCGGGACGGCGACCACCGTGACCGGTCGGTTCGTCGCCGACGGCCGTCGCCTGCTGCTGCTGTGCGACATCGGGCGGGACCGGGCCGCGTTGTTCGACGTCCCCGTCGACCCCACGGGCGATCCGACCGGCGGGCCGCGGGTCCTCGCCGCCCGGGATGACGCCGATCTGGAGCGGTTCGCCCTGCTCGATCCGGATCGGGCGGTCGTCGTCTGGAACGTGGGCGGGCGCAGCGAGCTCGCGCTGGTCGATCTGCCCACCGGACGGTCACTGACGCTGCCGCCGCTTCCCCGCGACGTCGTCACCGGCGTGCTCGTCCGGCCCGGGGGGCGGGAGCTCGTGCTTGCCCTGGATGGTGCCACCAGGCCGGGGGAGATCTGGACCTGGGATCTCACCGCGCCATCCGCCGGCTACCGTCGGCTGATCTCGCACGCTCCCGTCGAGGCAGTGACCATCCCGGGACCGCGGGTCGTCCTGAACATCGACGTTGACGGCCTGGGATCCGACAGCCCGGGGCCATCCGGGCCATCCGGGCCATCCATGCCATCCGGGCTATCCGCGCCGGCGCGTGTACCCGGGATCCCCGGGCCCCGCACCGGTGACCACCCGCGGCTGGTCCGTCCGGTGCCGTGCGCCCTGCCGGCCCACGACGGCCGGGAACTGTCCGGTTGGTGGTACCGCCCGCACGGCCCGCGAGGACCGGTCCCGACCCTGCTCCACCTGCACGGCGGCCCGGAGGCGCAGGAGCGTCCCGTCTACAACCCGCTGTTCCAGGCCGTGCTCGCCCGGGGGATCGCGGTGTTCGCGCCGAACGTGCGCGGCTCCACCGGATTCGGCCGGTCGTTCGAGGAGGCCGATCACACCCATCGTCGGTTCGGCGGCATCGCCGACGTCCGCAGCTGCGTGGCGCATCTGGTCGCGACGGGCCTGGCTGACCCGGACCGGATCGGCGTCGCCGGCCGCTCCTACGGCGGCTATCTGACGCTGGCGGCGATGGTCCACTTCCCGGAGCTGTTCCGGGTCGGGGTAGACGTCTGCGGGATGGTTGATCTGGAGAGCTTCTATCAGTACACCGAGCCGTGGATCGCCGCGTCCGCGGTCACCAAGTACGGTGATCCACGCACCGAGCCGGCGTTGCTGCGGGCGCTGTCCCCGCTGCACCGGATGAGCGCCCTCGCCGCGCCGTTGCTCGTCGTGCATGGGGAGAACGACACCAACGTCCCGGTGATCGAGGCGGAGCAGACGGTCGCCGCGGCCCTCGCTCGCGGCGTCGACTGCCGTTACCTGCTCTTTCCCGGCGAGGGGCACGAGATCGCGGATCTGCGCCACCGCAGGTCGTTCGTCCGAGCGGTCGTCGACTGGCTGACCCCCCGGCTGCTGACCCCCTGACCCCCTGACCCCCTTGTCCCCTTGCCCCCCTGACCCCCTGTCCCCTGACCGCCGGACGGCTGACGGCCGGGGGAGGGACTGCGGAGGGACCTCAGAGTCGGCGGGTGAAGTGGAAGGCCGCGATCGTGAAGCCGGTTCGCAGGTAGAGCCGGTGCGCCTCGTAGCGGTGGGTGCCGGCGTCGAGATGGATATGTTCGCAGCCGAGCCGGCGCGCCTCCCGTTCACTCCAGGCGAGCAGCCGGGTGGCGTGCCCCCGCCCCCGCGCCGCCAGGATCGTGGACAGATCGTCGATGACCAGATGCCGCCCGTAGGCGAGCGAGGTCACCTGCCGGAATCCGACCGCCGCGACCACCCGTCCCAGCTCCCCGTCCCATGACGCGACCAGGCGGTAGCCCTCGGGGCGCTGGACCTCGTTGACGAGCTTGACGAACCCGGTGGAGGTCAGGTGCGGCCGAAGCTGCCGCATGGGGTCGAACGCCAGCCAGGTACGATCCGCCTCCAGCTCCTCGATCTTCACATACCGTATTCTTGCAGCTTCACCAGGTGAGCCGACGTCCCCCGGACGGGTAGAGCGCTCAGAACCAGCCGCGGCGGCGGCCCAGGTGCTCCAGCTGCTGGTGGAGCAGCCCGGCGAGCTGGTGCCGGTCGGTGTCGTGGTGGCCGAGCCGGAACCGGCTGAGCTCGTCGCCGCCGGAGGACAGCAGCCCACCGCGGCGGTCGGCCTCCAGGACGACGTCCACCCCGGAGCCGTCGACGAGGAAGGTGACCTCCAGTTCGGAGATGCGCCGGGCGTACTCGCCCGACGGCTTCAGCTCGATCTCCTGGTAGAAGGGCAGGTCGGAGCCGTGTAGGCGGCCCTTCTCGACGTCGGCGGACTTGAAGTGGAAGCCGAGGTCACCGAGGGCGGCGAGCACCGCCTCCTGGACGGGCAGCGGGTGCACGTTCACCGCGTCGAGGTCACCCGGGTCCACCGCCCCGGGGATGGCCAGCTTGGTCCGCACCCCGATCTTCATCCCGTGCAGATGCCACCCGCCGATGTCGGTGATCGGGGTCTRCCACGGCACGGGCAGCTCGAAGCGGCCGCTGATCTGCTGCTCCGGGTGGATAGTGAAGCCGCCACCGATCTGCTGGGTACCGAAGGTGACCTGYTCGTGCCAGGTCGAGTCGTCGGTCTCGACCTCGACGGTCGCCTCGAGCGCGACGAGGACCTTCTCGATCTTCTGCTCGACCTTGCCGCCGGTGACGGTGGTCAGACCGGTCACGACCTGGCCCGGCAGGGTTTCCGGACGGTCCAGCACGGTCTCGACCGCGGCCCCGCCCACGCCGAGCCGCGACATGAACCGCTTCATCCCCATGGTGTGCCCGTCCTCCGCTTCCGTTCTCGTGTGTGCGCAGGACACGTTCTCACATCCGCCTGACGACCGGACCGCCGGAACGGCTCCCGGGTCGGCAGGGTGACAGCGGGCGGGGCGGGTGACAGCGGGCGGAGCGTGTCAACGGGCGGAGCGTGTCAACGGGCTGGTGACGCGGATGGGGTACGGCGTCCGGCTTCGGGGCGAACCGGTACCATTCCGCTTCGTGACCTGCATCGTCGGGGTACAGCAGGACGGCCGGGTCGTGATCGGTGGGGACAGCGCCGGTGTCGCTGGCTGGTCTATCACTGTCCGTGCGGATACCAAGGTGTTTCGTAACAGTGAGTTCATTATGGGGTTCACTGATTCGTTCCGGATGGGCCAGCTGCTCCGCTACAGCCTCGTGCCCCCGGTCCCGCAGGACTGGGATCTCRATCGGTTCATGGCGACGGACTTCATCGCGGTGGTCCGGGACTGCCTGCGTGACGGCGGCTTCGCCCGCAACGACTCCGGCAATGAGAGCGGCGGGCTGTTCCTGGTCGGCCTCCGCGGACACCTCTACCGCATCGACTCGGACTACCAGATCGGCCGCAGCGCGGACAACTACTATGCGGTCGGCAGCGGCGACGAGTACGCCTGCGGCTCGCTGCACAGCACCCGGGGCCTCGACCCGAAACAGCGGGTCCGGATGGCGCTGGAGGCCGCGGCCCACCACTCGACCGGGGTGTGCCCGCCGTTCCACATCATCTCCTCCGACGACAYCTCCTCCGACGACGTGACCACCTACGACGCCTCGGACTGACCGGGCGCCTCGGACTGACCGGGCGCCTCGGACTGGCCGGGCGCCTCGGACTGGCCGGACAGCGGTCAGCGGTGGAGCCGTTCCGCGGCCAGCGCGGCGAAGGCCGACGTGCCGGCGAGCGGTTCGAAGCGTTGCGCGGCTGCGGTCAACGTGCCGTACTCGTCCTCGGTGAGCGTGATGTCGGCCGCGGCGGCGTTGTTCTCCACCTGGGCGACGCTGGACGCCCCCGGGATCGCGACGACCGACGGATGATGGATCGCCCAGGCCAGCGCGATCTGGGCGGGGGTGGCGTCGTGCGTGGCGGCGACCTCGCGTAGGACGTCGAGCAGCGGGGTGGCGCGGGCCAGATTCTCGGTGAGGAACAGCGGGTTTATCGCGCGGATCCGCCCGGTCGGGCGGTTCGTGACGTCGTAGCGGCCCGAGAGCAGCCCCTGGCTCAGCGGGCTCCAGGCGATCACGATCCGGGACTCCCGGGCGGCGAACGCCAGCAGCTCCTCGCCMCGCCTGCGCCGAACCAGGCTGTACTCGACCTGGTTGGACAGGATGGGCGCGCCGAGCGCCGCCTCGGCGTCCTGCCAGCGGGTCAGCGAGTAGTTGCTGACCCCGACGTCCCCGACGAGGCCGACGGCGCGCAGCGCCGCCATCCCGCGCATCGTCTGGCCGTCCCTGATCACCGGATTGGGCTGGTGGACCTGATACAGGTCGATGCGGTGCACCCCGAGCCGGTTCGCGCTCGCGACCGCCCGCTGCTCGACGATCGGAGCCAGCGGGAGCACGGGGAACACCTTCGTCGCCACGTACGCCCGGTCCAGCGCGTCCGGGATCCCGGCCAGCGCCGAGCCGAGGATGCGTTCGCTGCGTCCCATCCCGTAGATCTCGGCGGAGTCGAACAGCGTCACCCCGAGTTCGAGGGCCCGGCGCACGATGCGCCCGGCCTCGGTGTCGGCGTAGCTCGCCCCGTACCCCCACTCCCTGGACCCGAACTGCCAGGTTCCGAGGCCGATCTTGGATATCTTCTTACCGCTGGCTGTCGTGATGCCCTCGACGTAGCGCATCTGTCCAGTGAACGCCCGACCATGTCGGAGCGCGAGAGGAGCCTCACCGGTAGCCGCTCCGATGCCGGTGTCGTCGTCGAATCGTCCTGTCCGCGAATCGTCTTGTCCGGGGATCGACAGCGTTCCCGGCGCCGACGTGTTCGGCTGTACTCTCCGRCAGCTGCTAGGTTGCCGGCAGTCCGGTTCGTGCGGATGCGGGCGGGTGCTGGCTGGCCGGTTGGGCACGGTAACGCCGGTAGGTCATGGTTGCGCCGGTCCGGCACGGAATGCCAGGTGGAGGGAGCGTGTTGGTCACCCAGTTCAGTCGAGGGCAGAAGGCGCAGCTGTCGACGATCACCCCGGGCACCGACCTGTACGTCGGGATCCAGATCAATGCGCCGGGGGAGTGGGACATCTCCTGCTTCGGCCTGGACGGCGCCGATCGCCTCACCGACGACCGCTACTTCGTCTTCTTCAACCAGCCGGCGTCGCCGGAGAAGTCCATCCAGCTCCTCGGGCCGCAGGCCGGCGACAGTCAGGCGTTCCGGGTCACCCTCGACCAGGTGCCCGCCTCGATCGGCCGGCTGTCGTTCTGCGCCGCCCTCGACGGTGCCGGTAGCGCCTCGGCTATCTCGTCGGGGTACCTGCGGGTCGTCGTCGCGGGAACCGAGGTGCTGCGCTACTCCTTCACCGGCGCCGACTTCACCAGCGAGCGCGCCGTGATGATCGCCGACATCTACCGCAAGGGTGTGTGGCGGATCGCCGCCGTGGGCCAGGGGTTCCAGGGGGGATTGGCCGAGCTCATCCGCTCTTACGGCGGTGAGGTCGCCGACGAGGCGCCGCAGCCGGCCCCCGCTCCCGGTTTCGGCGCTCCCGGTTTCGGCGCTCCGCTCGCTGCACCGCCGCCCATGGGCTTCGCGGGTGGGATGCCCGCCACCGGCATGCCGGGTGGGATGCCGCCGACCGGCG
The DNA here is from genome assembly GCF_001983015.1 of Frankia sp. CcI156. Classification (NCBI taxonomy): domain Bacteria; kingdom Bacillati; phylum Actinomycetota; class Actinomycetes; order Frankiales; family Frankiaceae; genus Frankia; species Frankia sp. CcI156. The sequence continues at coordinate 122,856 of NZ_MOMD01000013.1, read as the reverse complement.
CGTTCGGCGGACCCGAGATCCTGCCGTCGCAGGCGCGACCCACCCTGCCCGGGGCGATGAACAGCCTGGATCCCTACCGTGAGGTGCCGACCGCCGGTCGGTGGACCCAGCAGAACGGCAAGCTGGTCAAGGTCACCCTCGGTCCGGACGCGTTGGCGCTGCGCGGGTCGATGGTCGCCTACCAGGGCAGCGTCGAGTTCGACTACAAGAGCAGCGGGCTGCGCGGTCTCATCGAGGGCAAGCTGACCGGCCAGAGCCTCAAGCTGATGACCTGCAAGGGCTCGGGTGAGGTCTTCCTTGCCCAGGACGCCGCGGACCTGCACATCGTCGAGCTCGGCAGCTCCTCCCTCTGCGTCAACGCGAAGAACCTGCTGGCGATGGACGCCACBGTGCGCACCGAGGTGCGTCGGATCGAGAGCCCCGGCATCCCCGGCGGGGGGTTCTTCCACTTCGAGGTCTCCGGGCCGGGTTCGGTGGTCGTCATGACCAAGGGGTCTCCGATGACCCTCACCGTGCAGGGCCCGACCTTCGCGGACATGAACGCCCTCGTCGCCTGGACCACCGGCATGCGGGTCAGCGTGTCCACTCAGGTCCGGATCTCCCGGCAGATCTACGCCGGCGGTAGCGGCGAGGCACTGGCTCTGCAGTTCATGGGGTTCGCGGGGCACTTCATCGTCGTCCAGCCGTACGAGGTCTGAGGCGTGTCGACCATCCGGGAAGCGCGCCTGGCGGGAGGACCGCCGGGGGAGAGGAGCGGGCCGTGCAGGGCAGCCTGATCCAGCACTACGGACCAACTCCGATCATGGAACGGATGAGCAGGCACGGCTCGAAGATCGCCAAGGTGGTCATGAACCCGGGCCAGGATCTCTTCGCCCGGGTCGGGTCAATGATCGCCTACGAGGGGTTGATCGACTTCAATCCGCAGCCGCCGCAGCTCGGCCGGATCGCCTCCTCCTGGGCGACGGGTGAGGGCGTTCCGCTCATGACGGCGACCGGCCAGGGGCTGCTGTACCTCGCGGACTACGGCAAGGAGGTCATCGTCGCGCAGCTTGCCGGCGAGGGACTCTCGGTCAACGGCAAGAACATCCTGGCCTTCGACGCCGGGCTGCAGTGGAGCATCGAGCGGGTCCGCGGCATCACCATGCTGTCCGGAATGGGGATGTTCAACGTGGTGGTGCGTGGGCACGGCTGGGTGGCGCTGACCGCCAAGGGCAGTCCGATCGTGCTCGACACCCGGGAGGCGTCGACCTACGTCGACACCGACGCCCTCGTCGCCTACACCGATGGGCTGCGCGTCGAGCCCCGGCGCACCGCCCGGCTCGGCGGGCTCATCGGGCGCGGCTCCGGGGAGGCGTTCCAGCTCGGCTTTTCCGGCCAGGGGTTCGTCGTCGTGCAACCGAGCGAGGACGAGCGGCCGACCTTCTCGGTGCGGGGCTGAGGCCGCGATGGCACGGTGGGGGCGGGCGGCCGGGTACCGGCGCCGGACGGCGGAGCGCACCGCGGAGAGGACGGGGACGGCGACATGACGCAGGGCGGGATGTACGGYGGCCACCCGAGTGGTCCGCAGGGCAACTATCCCGGCGGTGGTCCGGGCTATCCRCCGGGCCAGGGCTATCCGCCGGGCCAGGGCTATCCGCCGGGCCAGGGGACACCTCCCGGTGGCTCCGGTGGGCCGGCCGGCGGCATCCGCAGCAGTCTCCTGGACAATCCCGAGCGTCCCTCGGACGAGCCGTTTTCCCTGCAGAACGGCAAGATGCTCAAGGCGACGCTTGGCGCCCGCGGGATGCGGGAGTTCTATGCCCGCAAGGGCGCGATGGTCGCCTACCAGGGTGCCGCGAACTTCGACGCGCACTGGGAGGGCTGGGGCTCGCGTTTCCACAGCTTCTTCAGCGGCGGCGAGGGCCTGAACCTCATGCAGGTCTCCGGATCGGGTTCGGTCTTCCTCGCCAACCAGGCGCAGGACATCCACATCCTCGACCTGGTCGGTGATGGGCTCACCGTCGACGGCAAGAACGTGCTCGCCTTCAACGCCGACCTGACCTGGGACCTGGTGCGGGTGGACAGCCAGGTCGGCATCGCCGGTGTCGGGAGCTACCAGGTCGAGCTGCGCGGCAACGGCCGGGTCGCTGTCTGCACGTCCGGGGCGCCGCTGGTCATGCACGTAACGCATCAGAACTACTACTTCGCGGACGCCGACGCGGTCGTCGGCTGGTCATCGAGCCTGCAGGTCTCGATGCAGGCGGCGGTGACGTCCTCGGCCGTGTGGCGACCCCGGGGGAACACCGGGGAGAGCTGGCAGATGCAGTTCACCGGCGAGGGCTTCGTCATCGTGCAGCCCTGCGAGCTACTTCCGCCGTACAACGCGCTCGCGGGTGCCGGTCTCGCCGGACAGTTCGGCCTCGGTCAGGGCGGGTTCCAGGGCAACCAGCACGGCGGTCACGGTGGTCACGGCCCAAGCGGCGGTTTCGGCGGTGGCGGCCTAGGCGGTCTGTTCGGTAACCGCTGAGGCGACACCGCCTGCGACGGACGGGCGGCGAGGCGTGGGGGGTCATCTCGCCCGCTCGACGCCCTCGGCGTATCCGGCATTCTTGGCGTATCCGGCATTCTTGGTGTATCCGGCATCCTCGGCGAACACGTCGGGGGTGCGGACGTGTTCGGGCCGAAATCCGATGCCGATGACTCGCCCGAGTAGCCGCCCGAGTACCCGCCCGAGCACCCGCCCGATCCGCGGCGCCGCCGTGGCGGTCACCCCATAGGACATCATGGCCGTCACCAGGTTGGACATCCCGGCCCGCACCGCCCCCGTCATCGTCCTTGCCGTCGCGTTCGTCGTCGCGTTCGTCAGGGGGGCACGCGCGACCTGGCGCGACGGGCTGCCGCCGTGCGCTGGCCGCTCGTCGTCACCCAACAGGCGTACCAGGAAGGCGCCCTGCCGGACCTGGATCATCTGCATGAGCACGACCGGCCAGGTCCGCCGGCGCTGCACCCGCCGCAGCTCGGCCGGCTCGGGTGGCCCGGCCCGCAGCGTCACGGCCATCAGGTTCGCCGTCGCCACCGCGTCCTGGACGGCGTAGTTCACCCCGACGCCGCCCGCCGGGGACATCGCGTGGGCGGCGTCGCCGATGCAGAGCAGACCCGGCTGGAACCATCGGCGAAGCCGGTCGACCTGCACCACCAGGGTCTTCACCTGGTCCCAGTCGGTGAGGTCGTCAACGGCACCGGACAGCGCCGGCGCCGCGGTGGTGATCTGCGCACGGAACGCCGCCAGCCCGCCGGCCGTCCTTGGCTGCCGCTGCGCCGACCCCTTCCGGACCACCATGCCGCACTGCCAGTAGTCGCGTCGATCCAGGGTGATCAGGGCGTGGCCCTTGCGGAGGTGCGCCAGGGTGAATCCGTCCCCGTTTCCCTCCTCCCCACGCTCGTTCCCCTTCTCCTCCCCACGCCCGTTCCCCTCCTCGTTCCCGTTCCCGTCCCTCGCCGCCCGGCGGCCGCTCGCGGACCTGTCACCCATGTCTTTCGGCAGCCGGAACCAGAGGACGTCGAAGGGAGCGCCGCGCTCCCGCACCGGCAGGCCGGCACGGGACCGCAGGGTCGAGTGCCGGCCGTCGGCGGCCACCGTCAGATCCGCCCGGATCTCGACCTCCCCGAGGGGGCCGGCCGCGCGCACGCCCACGACCCGTCCATTCGCCCGGACCAGGTCGGTCGCCTCGGTGCTCATCGCCAGGCGGAACGTCGGATAGGCACCGGCCCGCTCGGCCAGAAACGTGAGAAAGTCCCATTGGGGCATCAGGGCGATGAACGGGCAGGGCGTCCGCAGGTGCCGGAAGTCCACAACGGTCCGGCGCCGGCCCGCCATATCCAAAGCCAGCGTGGCGGCCCGGGTGTGCGGGATGCGAAGGAAGTCCGTCAGCAGGCCCAGCTCCGCCATCACTGCCATCGTGGACGGGTGAATCGTGTCACCGCGGAAGTCACGGGCAAAATCATCGTGCTTTTCCAGCACGATGACGTCCACCCCTGCGCGGGCCAGCAACAGACCGAGCATCATCCCCGCCGGCCCACCGCCCGCGATGACGCATCGGGTGGTCCAGCGCAACGGTGCGGATGATGTTCCCATGCCAGCTCCCCGGATCCCGCCCCGGGCCTGCCCCGCGTCGGCCGCCACCAGGCGGAGCGACCGCGGCGGTCCCCGGAGCCCGTCGTCCCCGTCATCCTGCCCGGACGTCCTGCCCCGCCGAGGAGATGATCGAACCTGCCGTCGCCAGGCGCTGAGACTCCCGCTCGTCAGGTGCAGYCCTTCCAGCGCGAACCATTCGATGGCCGGAGGCTGGACTTCCGCGAGTACCGGTAACAGTTCGACCTCGTCGCCCGCCAGGAGGGGGGCATCAGGAGGGGGGCATCGGGGCGGGGGCATCGTGGMGAGAGACGTCAGGCAGGCGACGGGTGGGGCGTGGCAGGGCGGGCGAGCGGGCGAGCAGGACGACCCCGCCCACGACCAGCAGAGCCGCCACCGTGACACCCGTGATAACCCCGGGGGTGTCCGGGGCGGGTACCCCGAAGACGAGCACGGCGAGAGTGTAGGAGACCGTCGGATTGGTGATGTTCATGGCGGTGACGGTCGGCGCGAGCGGACCCACGGCGAACGCCATCTGCCCGAATACGAGGCTGGCCATCGTGACTCCGCACAGGGCGTAGGCGAACCAGTGGGTCGCGGTGGTAGCGATCCCCTCGTTCAGGGTCTCGTCGGTGGCCTGCTTCATCAGCAGGGCGCTCAGCGCGAAGAACAGCCCGGCGCCGACTCCGAGCATCGCCGCACGCATTGCTGGTCGCCGGCCGCGGGAGAAGACCGTCAGCGTCGCCGCGAGGGCAATGATCGCGAGGATGGTCAGCGCCAGCCGGTATTCGTCCAGGGGAGCATGGGCGGGTAGGCGTCCCTGGACCGTGAGGAGCAGCGCGAGGCCTGCGCAGATCGATGCCACCGCCCACCATGCTCCCCGCGCCATCCGTAGATGGGTGCGGACCAGGCCCAGCGGGAGCGCGAACAGTAACTGGGTGACCATGAGGGGCTGCACCTCGGCGAGGGAACCAAGGTGTAGGGCGAGCGCCTGGGTGAAGAACCCGGCGACGTTTGTCAGCCAGCCCAGCAGCMACATCGGTTCGCGTGCCAGGTCGACCAGATGCCCCATTCCGGGCAGCGCGTGCGTCCGGTCGTCACGGGCGGCGAACCGGCTGCGTCCGGCGGCGCGTTGTTGCAGAGCCGCGGACGACGCGAGCAGGAACGCGGCGCACAGGGCCAGCGGGATGAAGAGCAACACGGATCGTTCGGTCCGTCAGGCGGAGCCGGCCCGCGGGGCGGCTGCCGGCGGGCGGCCGGACGCGCCGGCGGGATGGCGGCCGCCCCGCGCGGGCGTACTCATCGGGCTGGGTGCCTCGTCGGGGAGCGTCGGAGACAGCGGGACCGCCGGGACCGCCGGGACCGGGTGTACGCCGCCGAGCGGCCGGTCGAGCCGCCGCGGCGCATCGCCTGGACCGCGCATGTTGGACACGATGGCCGTAATGTACCGGCCCGGGGAACCGGATGTGATGTATCCCGGCTGGTGGGCGCCGGTGTGATCCGAGCGGGAACGTCCTGCTCGCCGGGCCTCGGCGTAGCCGTCTCACACCCCCGGTCCACGGAAGCGGGATCGCTCCAGACCGACGGGAGCGCGGCGTACGGCCGACCGGCCGTACGCGTTCCACGCCCATGGCGGCAGCGACACCACCGGCGTCGTGCGCGGCGTCGTGCGCGGCATCGAGACGATTACCACGGGGCTGAATTAGAAACGCCTGCGCGAGCCGTTTTCGTCTGCCATGTGAAAAAGATTTCCGTCGGCGACCGGTAGGGTCCGACACGGGCCGGGTGGACGGCTGCCTGCTTGACGCGGCATGGCGGCGATGCAATTTTTTTTGTGACCACCGGCACCGGATGGGATCGGTGGGGCCGGTGCCGTGCGTGTCGTCAATTTCCGTCCCGGGCACGTGGTATTCTTTCCGCTGCTCTACCAGATTCGGAGGTGCGCTTGTGCGTCACTCTCTTCGTGGGCTCGCTGTGGGATCCTGCATTGCGAGCACCGTGCTGATCGGAACGTCGCAGATCTCGGTGACCGCGGCGATCGCGGCGCCGGCGGGGCCGGTACCCGCGCCCGTCCCGGATTCCGCGGTCGCGGCTGGCGCGGTCGGCGCGGATGGCCTGCGGGGCAGGAGTTCCCCAGCCGGCATCACGAAATCCGCGCGGGTGTGTTATTTCGAGACCAGAGGCGACGACGTACACGTCTCCAGTTCCGCTCATGAGGCGTCCGGACACGGCTGGTGGGTCAACATCGACTGCGACGTCACCAAGGCGGTCGTCACCGTCCAGCTGCAGGAGTACTACAGCGACGGCACGTGGCGGAACGTCGGCGCGGTGGGCCGGTCGACGGTGAAGTCCGGCGGCGGCGCCGGAAACCGGGCGACCGGGCGGGGCCACTGCAGGAGCGGCAGTCTGACAGGGTGGCGTAGCGTCATCGACGTGGATCTGGTGGGCGTGCCCGACGACCCGAACAAACTCGTCACGACGGGTCGGAACATCAGGTGCCGGCGGTAGTGCACGAGGGTGACGCGGCCGGGCCCGCCGGCACCCTGTTCGCCTCCCTGTACGGCGAGCTGGCGCCGCACCCGTGGCGGGATCCCTTCGTCGCATCCTCCGACGCGTACAGCCTGTTCGTCGCGAGGTCGTCCGCGCTGGGCTGGCTCACCGAGGCCATGCCGGACGCCTCCGGCGGCCTGTGGGGGATGAACGATGCCGGGCAGGACCGGCCTGCCGCCGCCGGGGCGTCGCCGTCCCGCGCCGCCTGGTTCCAGGTGTCGTTGACCGAACCGGTCCCGAACCGCCGCCCCCTGCCGGTGCAGCCGTTCCTGGCCTGCGCGGACGATGTCGTGGCGCGGATCGGCACGCTGCGGCTGACGGCGGTGCAGCTCCTGCTGCCGGTGCAGCTCCTGCTGCCGGTGCAGGTGTCGCCGGTGGAGGGCCTCGGGATCTCGCCACGGACACCCGCCGTGGGAAGTCTACTGCAGGATGCCGGCTGGTTCGCCGACTGCGCCCCGCGGCACAGAACGCGGGTGCGGGTGACGGTGGACGGCGGGCAGGACCCGGCCATCCGTTCCGCCGCCCCCGCGATGCTCGACTGGCTGCGCAAACTCGACMAGCACGTCTTCTCGGATGACTCGCTCTCTCCGGCGAACGACGACCATCCGGTGCTGGAACCCGCCGTCATCGATGAACTGTGGCAGGGACCTGCTCGGCACCGGGTCACCTTCCAGGGGGCCCTCGCCGAGTGGACGTTGGACGCGCTGGGCTGGCTGGCCGCGTTGCTCGCGGAGGCGAGTGCCCGGCACGGGGTCGGCATCCCGCTACTGGTGACCGCCAGCCGATCGACGAGCCGAACGGGTTGAACTCCCTGGCCGGGGTGACGGCCATCCGGCGCGCCGATATCGTCCGGGTGTGGCCGTCATCGTGCAGTTTATCGTCGCTATAGTGCTGGAGATCACTGGAACGCTGGCGCTCCGGGAGACCAGCGGGTTCACTCGGCTCTGGCCGACCCTGATGGTCTGTGTCTGCTATCCGCTGTCATTTTTTTTCGTGTCTCGAGTGTTGCAGCATCTGGAGATCGGCTTCACTTACGCGGTGTGGTCCGCGGCCGGCACCGCGGCCATGGCCGTCATTGGCGCGGCCGTCTTCGGCGAATCGATGAACGCGCTAAAGGTCGCCTCGCTGGTCCTCGTCATCGTCGGAGTGGTCGGTCTCCAGCTTAGCGGTGCCCGCCGCTGACCAGCTGGTAGCTGGTAGCGGGTTTTTCGGTCGGTCAAAGCGCGGGTAGTTATATTAAGAGCGTGTCTTGTGTGGCCGCTCCGGGTGAACCGCCCCGGGTTCGGTGGAGACCGGGGCGGTTCAGTCAGTCTGACCCCGACCGCTTGGACGTCGTGTGGCGCGCTTAGGGTATCCGGCTMCCCAGATTGAGGCCCTACCAATTCCGGTGGATGTGAAGGTTCATCTCGCCTACCGGGAACCGGGCGGCTGGACCTCTCCCCATCACCGCTTCGGGGATATGGAAGCGGCATCGCGCTACATGGATGYGATCCACCACCTTGCCGGCCATGATGCTGCACGGAGGCGCGTCTGGGTATATAGCCCGTGTACCTGTCCCTAACCACTTGCCCACCTTCTCGTATGAGGGGGTGGGCCTTAGCTTGGTAGGGTATGGCTGTGGCGAAGCTGCTGGTGGTCCATCACACCCCGTCCCCGACCATGCAGGAAATGCTGGAGGCGGTTCTGTCGGGTGCTCGGACGGACGAGATCGAGGGCGTAGAGGTTGAGGTGCGGCCGGCACTCTCAGCCACGGCCTCGGATGCGTTGGCTGCCGATGGGTATATTCTTGGTACTCCGGCGAATATCGGCTATATGTCGGGCGCTTTGAAGCACTTTTTTGATGGTGTGTATTATCCTTGCCTTGAAGCAATCGTCGGCCGGCCGTATGCCCTCTACGTCCACGGCGGCAGCGACACCACCGGCGCCGTGCGATCAGTCGAGACGATCACTGCGGGGCTGCGGTGGAAGCGCTTGCGGRAGCCGCTGACGGTGGTGGGAGCGCTCGACGCTGCTGCCCGCGAAGCATGCTGGGAGTTGGGCGCGACCATGGCGGCCACGCTCGCGGACACGTAGTGTAACCATCCGACGCATGCGACTTTGTGCAAGTTCTGCGAGCAGAACCGTGGCTAAGGTAGGGGTCGCACTTCTACCCTTAGTGTCCGATCTGTCACCCTATGTGGCGCATGGCCCATCGGCGGAGGGGAAGGTTGCGGCGGCAATTATACGCAAGAGTCGCCGCTGAAAACCTGCAACAATGTGGCCCCGAAGCCGCGAATGGGCCGGCAACCTCGACCCGACCGGACACGGGAGCGGCCACCTTTTGTCAGTCAAGTCTTGATGGAATTAACAATATCCCCAATAGTGGATCATGGCCGTATCGTTACAGCCCGAAGGGAAGGCCGTGGCCACCGTACAAAAGAAGGTCTCCGACATTTCCGGGGAAATGGCGGACGACGAGGAGTTCGGCACTCTGACCGTCAAAACTCACCCGCTTCTGGATGYGCCCTGCCAGCTCGACATTTTGCCGCCAGAAGTGGCGGCAATGAAGGAAGCGGGGGACATCGTGYTGTGCGCGGTGAGGCTGCCCRGCGAAGACCAAGCCCGCCAATTCGCCGTGACCCTCCCGGAGTTCCGGAAGGTGGTACCTGACGCCGCGCTGGAGAAGGCACGGGGAGTGCGGGGGCGGCGGGCGCGTACCTAATCGCCCAGCGCTGGGGCCAGTAATCGCACCCATCAAACCCGCAGTCGCGCCCCTCCCAACGTAACACCGGCATCACGGGGTCCAGAGCCATCGCTGTCTCTGGACCCCTCGCCCATTTGAAACCGCACTTATCCCGTACTCACTTGATGGCTTGGGCCAATACGTCGAGGCCGTTAGCGCGCGCCCAGCGGACCGAGGTGGCGTCTTGCAAGGCGTGTATGAGCCGCCGCGCAAGCCTTTGCGTAATAAACCACTCCGGTGCGACCTGGTGGACGCCTGCCAGCGTCTTGACCGCGCCAGCGTAGCCCTTGGTGRCAACCTGCGCCTCCGCGACGGTGAGCAAATACCGCTGCCACGTCGTTTCCCGGATTGCTTCGCCCCGGCGCACCCTGCGCGCGAGGAACAGCGCCCGGTCCGCCTCACCCATCACCATCGCATTTTCAACCTCGATGGTGTCAACCGTGGTCGGGCCGAAGGCGGCCCAAAAGCTGCTCACGGTCATGTAGTCGTTGCCGAGCCGCCCGGCTACCTCTTTGGCCGTAGCCAGATACGCGGAACTGGCTGCCGGGCGGTTATTGCGGGCGGCCGACGAGCTGGCGCGGGTGAGCAAACGGCCGTATTGGGCAAGATGCACATCGGTCACTTCGCCCGTGGGTTCAATGGCTTCCGCCATAAAGCGCGCCGTATCCTCGGCATCGTCCAACCGGGCTTGCCGGGTGAAGTTCCAGGCGATGTTATCGGCGGCGCTCGCCCGAAGCAGCTCATCACCGGCATTTTCGGCCGCGCGGATTGCGCGCTCCGCCGCCGTGATTGACAAATCCTCCCGCCGAAATTGCAGGAGGACCAACGACGCCATGAGATAGCTACGAGCTGCCAGCCGTTGCCCGACAATGGCAAAGTCGCCCGTGGCCGCACCCGCGGCCGCGTCCGCAGCGATCAGGAGCCCGGGCGCCAGCGCCAGCGCCTCTTTGTACCGATTGGCCTGATAGGTCTGGGTTAGTTCAATGAGCGACTGCCTGACGTCCCCCATGTTGGGCGCGTCGCCCCTGGCGGGGCCAACGGGTACCGGCACCAGCACCCGGCGCAGCGCGGCCAAGTCTGCGGTGTCGCCGTTGTCGTCACGGTCGAGCGGAMCGCCGTAGGAAAGGAGGTCCGAGGTCGTGACGCCCAGGACGCGGGCAAACGAATGCAGGGTGGGGAGGCTCACGGCATCCCTGGCGCCCCGTTCCAACTTCCGGACCGTGGTGAGACTGACGCCAGCCCGCTCCGCGAACTCATCTTGAGTGAGGACGGCCCGGACCCGTAGTTCCGCGACCCGCTCTCCGAGGCTTCCAGCCATAGGCCCAGCGTACCGACTTCCGTGGCGAGGCGGGCGCACTGGGTAATTGTGGCCACGACCCGCATAGGTACTTGGCGGTGGGCCGGTGGAGTTGGTGGTGCGCCTGGGGTCACCTCGCGGCGAAGTGACCCCCTTGGCATCTGTCCGCAGCGTGACAACTACGCCACGCTTCGACCCAGGCTCCCGCCGTCTGCGAGGTACGGCCCCGGGCGGCGGGAGCCCACCAGCCGCAGGAGGCAGACGAGGGGACACAGTGATGAGCACGAAGCCGGAGGCGTACGGCTATATCAGTGTCGAAGGCGAGGATGAAGCCGAAATTGACCGCCTCCAAAATATGGTGACGCTACACGCTCTCGCTGAAGGTCTCAGCCTCGAAGAAACCTATGTGGATCGTAATATCCCCATCGCYCAGGTGAGCGGCCGCCCGGCGCTCGCCACCGTGCTGGCCCTCGTAAATGAGGGTGAGGGCGTGTACGTCATCGTGCCGAACCTGGACGCCATGTCGAAGGCATCGGGTGTCCGGCGAGCCATCGCCCTTGAAATCTCCCAGGCCGGCGGGCATTTGCAAATTGCCAGCGGGGAGGCGAGCAACCATCTTCCTCTCCGCCAGCCTGGAACCTCATACGCGGTGCCTCTACTCCGCGACAGTGCCGGATGACGCGGCACACGCCAAAATCGCCGGGTGCCCGCCAACGAAGTCGGGACACCCGGACAACGCCCCCGCGACCCAAGGGGGTGACGAGCATGGGAGGGTGACAGTATGAGCGACTAGCCACGCTGCTGTACCGCCGTTGTACCACGCGCACACGCCGAGCCCGCCCCTTCGAGTGCCCGGGGCGGGCTTGGTGGCGTCGCATTTATAACCGCGCCGGATGTATTAATACCATCGCCCGGTGGTTTGTCAAACGCGCCGTTTCACGGCCTGGTCATTGAGGCTGGCGAAAACTCGAGTTTTGCCAAGTCACGCCATCGCCTAACCAAAAATCAATACCTTTGAGCCTGGTGTCGCTTTTTGTTCATTGTGCGACACCACTTTGGCGCGCCCTAAAACGTGAAAGTGGGAGCGCCGTGGCGAAAATCGGGTGGGAAAGTTGGGGTTAATTGGTGGAGGTGCCGTAGCCGCCCGGTTATTCTGCGGAGGTAGGTCCTGAAATCGGCCCGTGGAGGCCACCGTGGATTTTGCCACCTTCCAGCGCAGCGCCAGCGAGACCAGCCAACTGCGGCTCGGCGGTCCGCAAGGACCCATTGCCCCCATGCTCGGGCTGGCGGGCGAGACCGGCTCCATCCTCAGCGTGTACAAGAAGTACCTGCGGGACGGCATCGACCTGGCCGCCAACCGGGAGTTTTTGCGGGAGGAGCTGGGCGACCTGCTGTGGTACGTCGCGGCCGTGGCGACGGCGTGCGGCCTCGACCTGGACGACATCGCCGGCCACAACCTCCGGCGCACCAGGGACCGCTACCCGGCCAGGGAGGTACCCCACCCGGTGGAGGGCCTGCYGGTCTTTGACGCCGCGTACCCGCCGACGGAGCGCTTCCCCCGGCGGGTGGTGGTGGCGTTCGCGGAGCGGCCGTTGCCCTCCGGCCGGACCGTGGCGACGCGGCTCTTGGTGGAGGCGGAGCCCGACGCCTTCGCGGACGCGGCCACCTGGACGGCCGGAGGCAAAGAGGTGGGGTACCGGGTAGGCGGGGAGCTGGGGAACAACCTGACGGACAACTCCCGCACCGTGGACACCTACCGCTATCACGACGCCATCCACATGGGATTTATGGCCGTGCTGAACTGGTCGCCGACCCTGCGGGCGCTGATGCGGGTCAAGCGCAAATCCAACCCGGAGACGGACGAGTTCGAGGACGGCGCGCGGGCCATCTTCGCGGAGGAGGGGTTGGCCGCGGTGCTGTCGCGGCTCGCCAAGCGGCGCACCGGGTTTTTGCAGGAGACGAGCGTGGACGGGGAGGTGATCGAGGTGGCGAAGGCGGCGGCCGTGGATTTGGAGGTGGAACCGCTGCCCGCGTGGCTGTGGCGCTCCGCCATCTGCCAGGGCTTCCGGGCCATGCACCTGCTGGGCGAGAACGGCGGCGGCTACCTCATCGGGGACCTGGACGCCCGCACCCTGCGGTATGAGAAAATACTGGCGTGACGAAGCGGCCACTGGTCCCCCGCGAGGGCATATACGAACTGTACTGGCATTTTGCCTCCGAGCGCCAGCGCGCTTTTGAGCGCCGCGTCGCCAGGGAGCCGGGGCCGTGGACGGATGACCCGATCCTGCAAACCTATAAATTTTGCAACGTCTTCCGGGCGGCCGACCGCGTGAGCCAGTACATGATCCGGGACGTGTGCTACCACRCCGAAGCTTGCACACCGGAAGACCGGGCGTTTCAGATCGTGGYCTTCCGCACTTTCTCGAAGATGGAGACGTGGCGGAGTGTGCGCGGGTTCCTCGGCCGGTATCCGACGCTGGACGATCTGGGCGACGGCTCTTTTACTGCGGCCCTCGACCAAGCCAAGCGGGACAATGGCGGCCTCTATACCGGCGCCTTCATCCTGTGCGCCACCGACGCCTACGGCCAGTCCTTGAAGCACCTAAACCATGTGGAGCTGTTCCGCCACATGTTTTTGAAGGAGGCCCTGGGCGAGCGCATCCAGGAGGCCCCGACCCTGCGGGCGGTGTATGACCTCCTCCACGGCTTCCCGCTGATGGGCGACTTTATGAGCTACCAGTGCGCGGTGGATCTCAACTATTCGGACCTGACCAACTTCTCCGAAAACGACTTCACCCAAGCGGGACCGGGGGCGCTGCGGGGCATAAAAAAGGTGTTCGCCAGCCTGGGCGACTACACCCCGACCGAGGCCATCGGGTGGATGGTGGAGCACCAGGCCGAGGAACTGGCGCGGCTGGGGATGCCCTTTGACGGCCTGTGGGGTCGGCCGCTGCACGCCATCGACTGCCAGAATATCTTTTGCGAGACGGATAAGTATTGTCGGGAGGCCGCGCCGGAGCTGGCGAGCGGCCGGACCCGGATTAAGGCCAAGTTCGCGCCGAAGGCGGAAGCCCTGCCGCTGTTCTTCCCACCGAAGTGGGGGATCAATGACCGGCTGCCGGTGGGTGGCGTGGTTGCGCCCACGGTGCCGCCGGTAGCGGAGCGGCAAGCCTCGCTGTTCTAGGGCAGGCAGGCCAGGCCGGGGCTCGCCGGACGGGTGGCGTACCATGATCCCATCTGGGTCCGTTGGACCCACCGAGAGGACTGGCGCACACCCACCATGACAACCCCCTGCGTGTTCTGCGGAGCCACCGACAAGAAGATCACGGGCGAGCATGTCTTTGCCGACTGGATCGGGAATACCTACTTCCCGAACGATGACGGCACGGTGGAGCTAGTGGMGGCCGACGGACAGGTCCGCTCCTTCCCGGCACGGCCGTTTACGCACGAGGTCAGGATTGCCTGCGGCGACTGCAATAGTGGCTGGATGTCGAGGTTGGAAGAGAAGGCGCAGCCGTTCCTGAAGGAAATGCTATTTGGGCGGCCGGTGCGGCTGCGTCCGCGTGACCAAAAGCTGTTGGCGTTCTGGGCGGTAAAAACGGCGCTGGTCCTCGACCACCTCCACCCCCGCGCACGGGTCGTGCCCGACGCCGAGTATGGGGAGCTGTACGCGGCCAGGGAGGCGCGGGAACCCAGCCGACGGCACATGGTGTGGATCGGGGGCCGGTCCGTGCCGGTGCAATCCCAGGGGCAGCAGCTGGTTATTGCGTGGAAGGAGCCCATTAGGAATTTCCAAGCGGACTCCGCGGAGGTGGGCGACCAGATTCTTGACCTGGCCGAGCAGGGACGGACGCTTTACCGGGTGACCTTCGGCCTGGGAGCGTTGGTGGTCGGGGTATTCAGCCACGACTTTCCGGCCGTGGTGGAGGTGTCCTCGCCGGAGGTTAAGGTGATGGAGCAGATTTGGCCGGTGACGGGAACCTTCCGCTGGCCCTCTACGCCTTCCGTGGATGTGGTGGGTGGCGTGGAGGGCGTGCATCGGATGTTTGGCGGTACCCCTGCGAATCCAATCCCGGCAGCGTCGTAGTCGGCACTATCCGCCGTACACCTGATTGTGGGTGCCGACGTCGAGGAAGATAAACGCTGCCTCAGTCTCTAGGTAAATCACCCGCACATCACCCGTGATGGAAAAGGCGCGGTAGCCGGCCAGCGTGCCTGTCAGGGCGTGGTCGTCTAAAGGGGCGCCCCGCGCGCCGTCGGCAAACAGTTTGACCCGGACCTCGAACTGAGCCCGTAGCCTGGCATCAGGTGCAATACGCCGTCTAAAGTTCTTCTCAAATTGGCGGTGGGACTTAATCGCCTTCTGCACGGTCGAGATAGGTTAGAAAGTCCTGGGCGCTGGTGAAGCCCGGCAGCTCTCCGGCGTCGTTCTGCGCCAGAGCTTCGGCGGCCAGACGATGGAGCCGTGCGGCTGCCGCCGGCGAGGGCTCCCCCCACTCGTCACCGAAACTCAGGACGCGGCCCTCTGCTTCGGCCTTGGCCCACACACGGAAATACGCCTGGAGCGAGTCAAAACCAAGACGCTTCGCTCTGGCTTCGAGCCCTTCGCGAACAGTGCGGTCAATTGGAATGTRGAGGGTAGTTGTGTCGCTCATTACACTAAAATGATATTGAAACGACACCACTATGTCAACCGTCTTCCAGGGTTGTGGCCTTCCCTGTCCGCGTTTCGGCGCCCGGCCTCGGTATGTGATCGGGGAAGCAAAAGACAGCATCTAATGATGCGTTGTCTTCCCTAATAGCTTTAGCTAACCTCGCTCGTGCCTGTGGGAAGTGTGGGAAGGCCGCCAACGGCGGGCTTTCCAAGACCTGGGGGCAACCTGCTTGTCCCCAGGTCGTCACTTTCCATCAGGTGTTGTCCGGTGGTGGGCGTAAGCGTCGCCTGTGGGCCGAAACCCTTTGCCCTCCTGAAGGAAGTTTGGGGACAGGAGGCCCAATGCGCCMAGGGTGGGCCGCGCGCATCGCAGCAGCAAATACAGGGGATCTTCTAATCACGCTTCTAAGGAGGAGGTGGAGGGCTTCGCTCCTGTGAGTAGGTCATTGCGCCCAGGTCCGGCTTTACCGCTCTCTACTCACTATGATTTGGCCGGTACGGGCTCGTCTGGGTCTCCAATCGGTATAGGCGTTACTTTTGCCGCACCGCATTGTGTCCCTTGCGTGATCTTCTGATGGCAGTAACCGGACGCCTTATACAACGTTCGCGCGTGCGGTTAGGCTTGGTGAAGGCCGCCGGAGGGCCTATCCAATGAAATGGAAAAGGCCCGCTCAACTCGTCGAGGGACCTTCCGGACGTGCTATTCAGGTGGTATGCACAAATAATAGCACGCCGCTTATGGCGGGTCAATGACATAAAGCCATTTAGCCAGAAGACCAAGGCGCCTGAGTTGTTGTAACTAGGGAGCCAATCGCTACCACGCTGAAAGCACACCTAGTTGAAGCCATCATAGTGGTTATGATGACAACATTCAAGGTCAAAAAGTGAGCGTGTATTCGTCCTACTGATCTGGGCCGTACCGCTTCCGAAAATATTCGTCGAGCGCAGCATCGGCTATGTCTTGGATCGTCGAGCCCGTGAAAGTCTTCTCAAATTCAAGCTGTCGGTGCCGGTGCGGAAATATTCGCACGGTGAAAATGTGCGTGGGGACCTCCCCGCTCGGCACTGACATCCCGCGAGGGTCACCGGATGTAGTACCTGGCTGAGGTGCCTGGGCTTTGAGCGGCGCCGCAGGCGGCGCGGATTCGGGTTGCGATTGAGGCGGGGACCCGGCGGGGGCCTTTTGTTGGCTCTCGGTCGTGGCCGGCATCTCGTCCCCTGATGGATCGACCTGGGGAATTGGCGTAATCAAGGGGCGGAGAGGCTGCACCTGCATCCGGCCTTTCTGATCCTTGAAGCTACCGGCCATTTGCGAGCATCTCCGCTAAACGGTGGTACCCTACGGCGGCCGGGCTATCAGGGCGCCAGACGACGACAGGCTGAGACATCTGTTCAGCTTCGTCTACCGCCGTGGCCTCAACAATTGCCTGCGGCAGCAGCCGGTCAACATAGACGTCCTGCAAATCCTTCAGGACGCCGAGGGAGGCGTTGGTCTGTTTGAGGCGTGTTATCAGAATGCCAAAGAGATGCAGGTTCGGATTGTAGCTACTCCGCGCCTTCTCATATGCCTCAAGGATTTTCGCCAGTCCATCCTCCGTGTATGCGGATGCGGCGGCCGGTATCAGGAGTTCGTCAGCGGCGGCCAGGGCGTTAATAGTCAAGTAGCCCAGCGACGGGGGCGTATCGAGGATTATAAAGTCGTATGCGTCCTCCAGCGGCCCGAGGAGGCCCTTTAGATGCCACCGCGGGTCGGCCCCGTCGGGCTCGGACGCGCGCTTGTAGGCCATGCCGGTCTCGGTCTTGGCGAGATTGGGGTGTGCGGGCAGAAGGTGGAAGCCATAGGGTGTCTCGTAAATGGAGYCGTTGGCGTCCCGTGTCGGGTCCTCAAATAGATCATTTAACGTGGCGCCTGCGTTGGACGGGTCAAACCCTACCCCTCTGGTGGCGTTCGCCTGCTGATCGAGGTCAACAAGGAGAACCCGGTTCCCCTGCTGCCCCAGGGACGCAGCGAGGTTCTTTGAGGTTGTGGTCTTGCCTACGCCGCCCTTCTGGATGGCAACAGCTATCTTACGCGCCACGGGTAATACTCATCATGACGTAATCATAAAAGCAAGCTTGATTGCTTGCAAKCATGTAATATTGCAAGCTTGAATGTTTGTTTGTAAACAATCTTGCATGAAAACAAACAAACATGTAAGATTGTAAACATAACGGGGATACTTCAATGCCAAGTCCGAACACATTATTTGCTCGCGGGGCGCGCGCCTTCATTGCTCGCCGTCTTAAGCTCACGGAGGCATCCGCCCAGGCTATGACTGACGCGGACTGCCTCCRCTGGCAGCGCCGTATTGAGGAGCTGGACCGGGGCAGGACTGGCCAGCGGTCGCGGCTCCAGCCCTGCGGGAAGGGGATAGCCCGATGACCGACCCCGTAACGCCCTCCCTATTTGAGGCGGACGCGCCTGTGGCGCGTCCGGTATTTGGAAACATGGAAACACGGGGCGACGCAGGCAAGCTGCGGCGCTATGCCACGTATCTCCGGCCGGACCAGGTGGAGGCCATTAAGCGGCGGACGATTCAGGCTCGGCTGAGGGGAGCGCTCGCGCCGGATTACCGGCTGGTCCAGGATGCGATTGACGAGTATCTGGCGCGGCACCCCCATTCTTAGATAGGCGATGTCATCAACCGGGGCACCTTGCCTTTACAGCAACCCCCACGATCGCTAGTATATAACCATAACTAGTGTGGTAACGCAGTGTTTGGCATTGGCAAAGTGGAAGAGCTGGCGGTTGTCCTCGTCATAATCTTGGTGTTGGTGGGCGGTAAGAAGCTTCCGGAACTCGCTCGGGGTATTGGCCAGAGCGTTAAAGAGGTGCGCGGCAGCTTCAAGGAGACCGCCGCCGCGAAAGATGACCTCCTGGGCAAGAGCGAGTCCCAATGACCCGCCTTCCCGTTCCCGGTCAAGACGACGGCACCTGGGGTCAAGTCCTCAATGACTTTCTGGGAGTAGCCCACGACCCCGACGGCACCATTAAGCCGTCGGCGATAGCCGGGAAGGCGGACGCTTCGGCTCTGGCCTCCAAAGCCGATGACACCACCGTGGTTCACACCACGGGCACGGAAACTATCGGCGGATCTAAGACGTTTACGGCGTCGCCAGTAGTCCCGTCACCCTCCGGCGCCACCGACGCCGCTAACAAGTCGTACGTGGATGCCGCCGTCTCCAGCGGAGCGCCTGACGCCACCACGACCACCAAGGGCCTCGTCAAACTGTCCGGGGATCTGGGCGGCACCGCGGCCACTCCCACCGTTCCCGGCCTGGCCGGCAAGCAGCCATCCTCTGCTGACCTCACCGCGATTGCCGGTCTCACCCCATCGAACGATGACGTCCTCCAGCGAAAGGGTGGAGCCTGGACGAATCGCACCCCGGCACAGCTAAAAACGGACCTCGCCCTCGTGAAGGGTGATGTGGGCCTAGGGAACGTCGACAACACGAGCGACGCCAATAAGCCCGTCAGTACGGCCCAGCAGGCGGCTCTCAACGCCAAAGCCGACAAAGCTACCCTCACCACCAAAGGTGACCTCTACGCCGCCACGGCTGCCAGCACAATTAGCCGGTTGGGAGTGGGAAGCGACGGCCAGGTGTTGACGGCCGACAGTAGCCAGGTTGCAGGGATCAAGTGGAGTGCTGCGCCTGTGACTTCAGTTGTCGGACAAACTGGTGCCGTTACGGGAGCGCAGATTGCCGCCRATGGGGGACTTACTGGGGCATATCTGCCCTTGGCCGGTAAGGGCCGCAGAGCTTGGCGTGGGCGTGACACGCTGCCGGCACGCTTCGTGCAGCGCCAGGTGTACCCCGCTGCAACCGCTCCAACAGTAACATTCCAATCGGGCGGCAACAGTCAGATTACCGCCGGGTCAATCATCGCCTACCGTGACGTGGTAGCCACCGGCTCTATATCGGTATTCGACGGCTGCAACCTCATTCACGTCGGCTCCTATCCTGGTACTATTACTTATAAAGCTATCTGTATTCAACAGGATGTTAACGGGACGAACTCAAAGCCGTACACGATACAGTTTTACTCGGACTCAGATAAGGTCGAAATAGTCTACATCAACCGCGGTGGAACCTCTTACCGCGTATGGGTCGATGATATGGCCCTCGGGAGCCTGACGCCCGTCACAAAGCCCACAACTGGGACCTTCGAATCAATACTTGTAGACTTCTCCGCCRCCKGTGGCGCCAAACCGCGCCGGTATCGTGTTGACCTGACCGGGGCTGACCTTGGCGGCATTTTCTTGACCAGCGCAATCTATAGCATCTGGCCTGCCGAACAGCGAGGTCCGACAGCCTTCTTCATGGRCGATTCCTTGTTTGGTGGCTCCGGCATGTCCACTTCCAGCATCGCGCAGATTCCTGAATATATTRGCAGCCTATTCGGCTGGGATAATGTTTGGAACCTGGGTATTGGTKGCACCGGCTATGTGGCTAAAAATGCGCCATCGAGTTTCGACAACAGTTCACTCCCACAAGTCCAGTACCTTGCGCCAAGCGCTTCGGCTCCGACCACAACCACCCCTGGTTCCGCAATGCCCACACCAGAAATCGTAGTTATGGCCTACGGGCACAACGATACGATGAACTCCACCACCTATACTGCCGCGACCAACACCTTTACTGCGGCCCGCTCGCAGTGGCCAAACGCCTTCATCATTGCTATGGGCCCGCTGGGAAATGGCTTCAACGGAACCTCATATAATGCCGGAGAAACCTCGATCTTCTCGGCAGTGTCTAGCTTGGTGGATGGCACRCTCTCGATGTGGCAGGGAACGGGACGCCCCTGGATGTATGGTTCGGGCAAGGTCGGATCGACCACAGGGACGAGTAACGGCGACATATACGTCGGCACCGACKGGGTACATTGGACCGATGCCGGGATCGCCTTTATGGGTGACCATATCGCGCCAGAACTGAAACGGATATTGACGCAATAGCGGCTGGCCGCCGTGCCGTCGGCACGCACCTGGTCCCTTTGCCCATCTCTTCTGGCGGGTCCGTGCCGACGGCACGGTCCTAAGCCTCCGTACAGGCCCTCTGACGGCCGCGGAGCCTTCGAGCCGTCCCAAATTGCCTTCTGGCCGAGGGCGGGCCTTAAATCGTCTCTACGCGCGTCGCTGCGAGGGTCGGTGCCGGACGCTTAGCTATCGCGTACCTTTACTGGGGAAAATGTATGAGGCCCGACCGGATAAGTCGGAAACTCTTCTAGGCATAAATTAGGCATGGCGGCGAAGGGCCGCCAGCACGCGATGTGCTGACGGCCCAGCCTGGGTCGGATCGTCGGTTGTCGGGGGCAGGGCTACTGCGGGTAGGTGATTTCCGCCCAGGCGCGTAGCAGCTCCCCGCCGTACCGCTTGATGAGACGGGCGGCGACCACSGTGGCCATCAAGTCCGCCAAGTACTCCCGAGGAGTGGAACTCCCGCTGTCGTGGGGCAGCTCGTCGAACTCGTTGAAATCCGGAACCTCACCCTGGTTCTCCGACATGCGTGCCTGTTCGTCGAAGTGGTACAGCTCCAGAAGCACCGGGGTGATCTCGGCGTCGCCGCACGGCTTGATGACGTCATGGGCTACGCCGTAGAAAGTGTCGTTTTCGGTTTCCTGGATCATCCAGGCGAGGCAGGTACGTACCATCTCCGGAGCGGCCGCCACCTCTGGTACGGAAGCATTGATAGGAGAAGTCCCGTACATCTGGAGACCCCGAACCAGGATCAGGAGGGCGGCAGGATCGCTACGGTGCAGGTACTGAGCGGCGTCGCTGAGCCACGTGCGGGCAGCCGCAGCCAGAACATCGCTKGGGTACCCCTCCTTCTCCGACCTCTTCCGGGCGATCAGGTGGAGAAAACTGTCCCGTAGCATTTCGTTCCAGGGAGTGTGGTCATAGGGAGTGACCGGACTCTGTCCGGACAGTACGACAGAAAGCGGCTGGGTTAGGGCGGCGAGATAGGCCTCCCGCGCCTTTTCGGTCAGTCGATCCAAACCAGGTGTGTGAATCATGCGGACCTCCGATTGACGAGGCCCGGCGCGTATCGCCAGGCCAGACCTTCACCCGGCTATTGGGCACAGGTCTGACCTGGATTAGTTATTATTAATCAATATGCACAACATGTCAATAGATCATYGGCGAGGCGCTGAATCTGCCTGCACCGGCTATTGGCGCCTCGGTGAGCGCCTACGGCTAAGCGTCAAGGCGGTGTCAATCCCGGAGAGCGGTGGCTCCGGAGGTATATCGAGGCCGAAAGTGCCCCCATTGCCTCCGAGGTGATACTCCGGTGTCAGGAGCGTACCCTCCAGGTTCCAACTAACCATATGGTCCTGGCCTGGTTCAGTCTTGGGCCAAACGGCCTCGTACCAGCCATATGGGCTCCGGCTGACCTCCTTAAAGAAGGCATTCGTTCCCGGATCTGCGTTCAGTCTCCCGATAGCGAGCGGTTGCTTCCCGGCGAACTGTAGACGRCACACAATACGATGGGGATAATCGAACGACCCTAGGGAGATGGTGCCGGCTGGCGTGTCCTCCCTCGGCCAGTCGCAGGAGAACGTCAATAGATGTTCATCGTTTAAAGCGACGGGCGGATCGAGCTGGAGGAGGATACCTTCGTTGCCGCCGGATGAGGGCTGCACTCCTTTGAGTCTGCATCCGGAGCGAGCGCGAACCGTCACGTCCACATTACGGTCTCGGGGCAGCTGCGGCGCAATCTCGAATAGCCAGCTCACCTGCGACCTGATCCTTAGYGATACGGTGATGCCGGAGTGCCATCCGTTGTCAATCAGAGCCGTGACCTCATGAGAGAGGGTTCGAAACGGCTCAGTGGTGGGCTCGTTGTGCTCATCTTCACCCTCAAGCAGGTGTTCACTCAGTATCTGGGCCAGCGGTCTCGTAGCCTGGCGTTTGAACTTGTCGTAAGTGCAATGGCTGAGGCCAAGGGCTCGCCAGGCTCGCGTGTTGCGCGACTCCGCATCCATTGGCCGCCTTCTGTTACCGAAGCCAAACAGCTCTCCTATGGCGTCTGCTACCTGCTCGCCTGTAGCGGTATGGTTGAGGGCCGGAAAGGAATATTGACCGCGTATGGTTGCGAGTTCCTGTTCGAGGTGCCTGAAGGCACTCGCTCCCTGTCCAGCCGGAGACTTCTCCTGGGCATTGGCCAGCTCAACAAGTTTGGCTACTTTGCCTGCCCGCGCGTGCGTCAATTGCACCTCGAACAGGCCGCGTATCTGATCGGCGAGCGTCTTACGATCCTCAAGTTTTTGGMGCACCATTTCCCCAATCCCTCCCCAATCCCTGACGGCTACCCGTGGTGGACTGATGCCACAGCCTACCGGAAGGGAACATAATGAACAGCAACAACGACCTGCCCCTGTGGGCGCGGGTGTTCAAGCGGGTGTTCGTGGACCCGCAGGCATCCCGCGTCATCGGCCGTCACGTCAGGGACCCCTGGGACCAGCTCGACGAGTGGGAGAAGCTGGACGAGCGCTTTGGCCGCTTCGTGCGCAAGCTCCAGGGGCCGGGGAACTGATGCAAACGATCCTCGCCTTCATTGGCCTCATGTTTTTGGTGGCCGTCCTGCTCGGGGCGGTGTGCCTGGCGGCCTGGTGTTTCGGCGCCGTGGGGAGCCTCCCGCCGGGGGAGCCAGACGGTAACGACGCAGACGGCAGCGGGGAAGCGCCGCGCACGGTGACGGAGGAAACGCGGTGAGGTTCATGCGRCACACGCGCGGGATGCTCGTGGGCTTCGTCGTCTTCGCCGTCGCCCTCCGGGTGGTGTGGTGGAGCATTGCCCCCATCCTGCCTACGGCCCTGATTGTCATTGTTGTCCTGACAGTTTTTGCACTTCTTTTCTCGCGCTTCCTGGGCTGATAAGGTAAACAGGAATGCAACCCCTCACCGCTGTCATCGCCGGGTTATGTGCAGTCCTGGCAGCCGGTACAGGGCTGCTTGTGCTTCATAAACGCCGCCTCATGCGGCGGCACGAGCAGGGCCGCAAAACCTTCCGCGTCGTGTACCCGGACGACGTGAAGCACCAGGACAAGGTGAAGTTCTTCCAAGCCATGTCCGGGGCGCTCCCTAAGCCCGCGCCATTCTCACCCCTCCAGCGGGTGGTATTGGAGGTGCTGGGCGAGGCCGGCAAGATCAGYCACTACCTGACCACGCCTGCTCACCTGAGCTGGCTTGGGGAGCGCCTGCTACCCACCGAGATTAAAGGCGCCTACGTGGAGGAGGTGCCACAGCCGCCCATTGCCACAAAGCGGTGGACCCGTGGCACGTCGCTTCTGACCACCAGCCTATGGCTGCCCTTCCATTTCGCGGACCATGACGGCGTGGTGTCCTCGCTGCTGGGTGCCTTCGTCAGCCACGCCCCCGGGGAGGAGGTGGCGCTACAGCTCATGGTGGCCCACACCAGGCCGCCGACGAAGGCCGAGGGCTGGAAGCCCAAGAAGAAGGACGACCAGGAAGGCGCCAAAGACAAGCTCACCGGCGCCTACTTTACGGCCAGCGTCCGCATTGCGGCGCGCGGGCGGGGCGCGCGTGGCCGCATCAATCAGGTGTTCAGCGCCTTTGCCGGCACCAGCCGCGACGGGAACCACTGGAAGCGGCTGCCGCTGTCCTCGGCCGGCACCATCCGCCGGATGGCGTCACAGACGGGCGCCTTGGCGCATTTGGTACAGCTCAGCGTGGATGAGCTGTCGGTATTTAGCGCGGTGCCCTCGGGCAACCTCAGTATTCCCAACCTGCCCAAGGCCAGGACGCAGCACCTGGACCCGTCAATGGAACTCGCCCGCGGCCCTATCATGCTCGGCACCAGCACCACGCCGAATAACCGCCGCGCCGTCGGCTTCGGGGAGAAGGACGCTACGCACCATTTCCACGTCATCGGTGGGACGGGCCTTGGCAAAAGCACCTTGCTCGCCAGCGTGGCCGTGCAATGGTTCCGCCGCGGCCGAGGCGGGTTCATTGTGGACCCTCACGGCGACCTCAACGACGACATCCTAAAGGCCATGCCGCCGGAGCGCGCGGGGGACGTGATTTTGCTGGACCCCCTCGACGCTGAGTGGACGGTGCCATTTGACCTGTTCACCGGTAACCCAATGGTGGACACCTCCAGCATTATGTCCGTCCTGGATAACCTCTTTCGCATTTCCAGCCTGGCGCGCGGTGTCCACATCGCCCGTGACGCCATCCACACCGTAGCCGCCCACAACATGAGCCTGTTTGAAATCCCCCGGCTCCTGGGAGCCAATCAGGAGGGCAAGGAGCTGCGGAAGATCCTCATAGACAATCTGCCGCGCGATGAAAAGCTGTATCAGTTTTGGCATGACTTCGACCGGCTGAAGCCGGCGGACCAAATCGTCCATGCGGAGCCGCTGTTGCGGCGGCTTGGGGCGCTGGAGGCATGGGATACCCTGCGCTATGCCTTCTCCCTGCGAGCGGGCGCCCACCGGATGGAGGACATCATCGCCCGGCGGCAAATCCTCCTCGTCTCCACCCGCAAGGGCAAGACCGGCTCCGAGGTGTCGAACTTCTTCGGCGCGCTCCTGTTTACCCGGCTGGCGGCCGCCCTCTACGCCCGGTCAAAGTCCGACCGCACCCCCTTCCTGATCGGGGTTGACGAGTTCCACAACTTCATGGGCGCAGTGGATTTTGATGTGCAGCTGGCCGAAATCCGCAAGTACGGCGGCGTCCTGTTCCTCATGCACCAATACATGAACCAGCTTGACCCCGGCATCCGTACCTCGGTGATGCCGAACGCCAAAAATAAAATCATCTTCCCCAGCTCGGCGATGGACGCGCGGGAGATGGTGCGGGAGCTCGGCGACCGGCGGCTCAAGGACACGGACCCCCTGACGCTCGGCCGGTGGCAGGCCATCGCCCGGCTGGTGTCGGACGGACACGCGACGGCTCCCGTCACCATTGACACCCTGGCCCCGCCGGAGCCGACCGGCATGGAGGAGGAGATACGGCGGGCGTCGCACGAGCGGTACGGCCGGCGGATTGCGGAGCTGAAGCGGGAGCACCTGGCCCGGACGGGCGGCCGGCGGCGGGAGGCGCCGAGGGTGGCGCAGTGGGAGCCGGAGCCATGAGAAGCGTTGCGGCAAGCGTTGCGGCCAGGGTTGGGGCGCCGCAACGCTTGGTTAGGTGTTTTCCCAGCTCAGGCGGGGTGTGTGGTGGGGCGGACATGGAGGAGGTGGGGTGAGATCGGTGTATGACCCGTTGATTGTTGATTTTGTTCGACAGTTCCGGCACGTGTCGTCGGTGCAGGTGCGCCGCGTCGTCTTCGGCCAGGACCGCAGCGGCCACCCCAGCTACCAGGGGAGCCAGAACGGGCAGGAGGTCCGGTGCCGGCGGGYGCTCCAGCGGCTGGAGGAGCGCAGGGTAATCCGTACCATCGCGCCGCCCGTCCGGTTCGGCCAGCTCACCACCAACGGCACCTATTACCAACTCGCCAAGGGGCGGGCGGCCAAAGCTGACGATCATACCGTCGCGGTGGCTGAGCTATATGTCCGGCTGGTGGAGGAGCAGCGGGCGGGGCGTATTGCCGGCTTCGAGTTCACCCGTACCCCGGCGTCGCGCATCCGTGGCGGCGGGACGGTATTGGAACCCGACGCCCGCACCCTGGTGCGGCGCCTGACACCCACGGGCATTTTCCGGCTCACCTGGCATGTGGAAGTGGACCTAGACAGTGAGTACACAGAAATCCGCGAGAAGATCCGCCGCTACACCGTCATTGCGGCCGATTGGCCCGGCACCTTCCCGCCGGTGTTGTTCCTGGTCCCTGACGCCGGCCGCGCACGCTACATCCAAACCCAGATTGCGGACGTCCCGGCTCAGTATCACGAGCTTTTCCGGGTGGAACTGCTGGATGAGGCTATGGCGGTGCTCCGGGGYGATAAATGAGGGGGTGCCGCGCGGCCGACATCCGCCGACCTCAAACCCGCGCGGGCGATGTCCTCGGCATTTGGTCGGTGGTGGATGGCTTGGYGGCGACGGAGTTGCAATGGTTCGACCCCGCGGACGGGGACCTGTGGGGACCGCAGCGCGGCGTATTCGCGGGCGCTTTTGAATACCGGCAGAAGCGGTGGGAGGGTCCACTGGATGTGTACGGCTGCGAAAACTGCCTCCAAACCTTTACCTGGTGGGACGAGGTGGATATGCACCTGGAGCCGCCGGAGGATGACGACTTTAACGACCCGGACCCGGCGCCGCGAGCGTGGCGGCCAGGATGGAGCTTTGGATGAGGTCAGGCACAGACGGCTATGACTTCGTAATTGAAGTGGACCCCGGCAACGACGTGATTTGTGACTACTGCAATGCCGACTACAGCAGCAGCGATGAAAGCGGCGGCATGATTAGTGACCGCTGGGCCGTGTGCCCGATGTGCATGCCGAACTTCGGCCACGGCCGCGAGGATTACCCCTGYCCTCCCGGGGTGAGCTTTGCCGACTTCATCCGGTTCTCCCGGAAGGGCATCATCCTTCAATAGGCGAGCTGCGTACAAACTCCTTTTGCTTGATCTTTTGGAGAATATGCGCATAATTGACCCCGCGAGAACAAGCACGGACTTGCAAGACGTGTTTGTAATGCAGGCTGCTTCGGCCCAGCGCCGGATAGCACATGCACGAATCTTGCATCCACCCATCCCCAACCGGCGCGGCTGAACGCGCAGGGAAGGAAATTGCTCTATGAGCAGGGGCAGAGGACGCCCAAGGCGTCCGGAGGAAATTGTCTGGTCCGCAGATTCGGACGGCAATCCTCAGCACCTCAGTGGCAGCGGATCTTCGGAGCTGACCTACGGCGGCGACACCGCCTTCGATGCTCCGGTTCACGGGTCCGACGCTGCCGGCAATGAGGTGACCGTCTCCTTCGGGCGTGACGGCACCAGCGCTGAGGGCGAAACCCTCATTGCTGACGGCCATGTCTCCTCCAAGGAGTTCTACGGCAAGGACGACGATGGTGTGAAGGGCCACGACCACTCTCACCCGTCCGACCCCCGTCACGGCGGCTACGAAGACCGGGGTAGGTACTCGGGCTAACGCCGCCACGMACGACGACCTGAGCATGTCCAAAAACTGCTCGCCCGAACCCGCACTTATTTAACCAGAGCCGACTATGGCATACGAAGAGCTTATAGAAATCATCAAAAAGGCAGAGGTGGCCCACTTTACCATCGGGCTACCGGCCCAGCTTGCCATCGGAGGGGTGCTGTTTGCGGTTGCCGAGCACGCGACTAAAACATATAGCCCTGCGGCCGATAAGGCATTGTCGGGAGCCGATGATATTTGTGTCGCGCTGATACCATACGGCTTCCACTCTACTGTCGGCTTCATAGGCTTCAGCGACTATCTCTACGACCTAGCTGCTGTACTGCGTGAGGGCAGCTCGCCGGACGAGCTGAAGCGATCTCGTGACATCGCTGGGGACGAAATCAGAGAGGCYCGGAGGTGGTACCGCGAAATCTTAGGAATCCTCGGCTACGAAAAGYGGGACTATCCCGCTCGGCTGCCAAAGCGCCGGGCGCGGGGTCTGATGACGGCCTCCGATGAACTGCGGTCATTCCTCMAGTGGAACCAGAAAGCCGAAGCCGCCCGCTTCACGCTTGCCTTGCCCGCCCAGGTCACGATTGCCGACTCCATGCTTACCATCGCGGACCTGCTGCTACAGGACGAGCGGTACGACTTGCTCCACCGGCTAGCCGATGCCGCATTATCACTTACCCCGTACATGGTAAATGCCGAGGTGCGCTTTGAGGCCCTAGCCGCATACCTGGAAGCCTGCGCCAACGGCTCACAGGCAAAGCCAGGGGACAGCGCACGCCTCCACGAGGGAGTGAATGCAAACTTGGACAAGGCGAAGGCGCTCTACCGCGAGATACTCCACGCGATTGACCCTGGAGAGAAGGGTTATCCAGCCTTGCTCCCAAGTCCGAAACACCCTCCGGACGTCTATTTCTACTTTGATGCCTACGGCAACCGCAGGGATTACATCGAGTAGGCGCCCGATACTGCTTCAGGCGGCCTGGAGTGAGTGGAACTGCTGAGGGGTTGGAAGCCAATGGTATGCAAGAGGGAAGACCTGCGGTTTATCCGCCAGATCGGGGATGAGTTGGTCACCTACACCGTGGACTGGCGGCTCCTCCCTTGGACAGAAGAGGAGAGGATGCCGCCGCCCGATCCTGGGCTGGCCGGTCCCGATGGGAGGGTTCACGGCTATTACGGGATGCACGGGCCGTGGCCGTTTACGTGGCTCCCCCAGTCCAGGGAGTGGGTGAACGGCCCTGTAGATGAATACGGTTGTAATGCCTGTGGCTGGAGCTGCACCCGCGCTGAAACCGCCCGGTATCACGTCGAGGAGTACGGCTAAAGTGATCCGCGACTGTGAAGAAGGGGACTTGCGCCAATTCCGTGTGGAAGGTGAAGACCTCGTTATCGTAACCGTCTACGGTGTCGAGGAAGATCGCTACCCGCCGCMGGAGCGGGACGGGGTGGTGGACGTGCCCCCGTTCGGGCCGTTCCTATATCTGGGCCGTCAGTGGATGGGAGCGGTGGACTGCTTCGCCTGCTACCGCTGCGGCGCGGTGTTTGCCTCGTACCCGTCGGGGCCGCTCGATGCCTACGCCCACCTCCCGCGCGTGGATACGCACCTGGAGTTGGGGGCCGATGGCGTGTTGCGGACCTGGAGGTTCAGGTAAAACGTGAGCGACCACGGCCGCCGGCTGGACCTCGCCCTGTGGGGCGTGGCCGCAATGGTGATGTTGTACTCGGCTGGCAACGTCCACCAGTTCGCCCGGACGCACGGCACCACGGACCCGATGGCGTGGCTGCTGGCCCCAATGGTGGACGTGGCGCTGTGGGCCTGCCTGTCGGCCGACGCGGAGCTGTCGCGGTCCGGTTCGTCGCCGGGCGGGTGGGCGTTCGCGCTGCGCTGGTTTTGCGGCGCGGGTACCTGGGCGCTCAACGTGTGGGACGCCGCGGTGAGCCTCGACGCGGGCGCAATCGTCGGGCACTCCGTCCCGCCGGTGCTGCTGATTTTGCTGGCCGAGGCTGCGCCCCGCTACCGCGTCCGGTTTGCGGCGCTCCGCCAGGACGACGCGAGGGAACCGGGGCGGGCTTCACCTGCGGCCGATGGTGACGGGGGCGAACAGGACGCGAACGAGGCGACCGACCCCCGTGCGCTGGCGCGCGCGTGGGTGGCCTCGGAGCGCACGGCCGGTCGCACCCCGACCGGCAGGGAGGTAGGGGAACGCTTCGGCTACGGCGTCCGCTGGGGCCAGAAGGCCAAGAGGGAGGCCCTGCAAAACCCCTAAAGACAAATACCGTCGAGCCTGCCGGCTGAAAGTCGGCGGGCTTTTCGGCGTGCCGAAAACTGGAATACCAATTCGCTCCCAGGCTACCAAAGCTCCCCCAATTAGCCGGCGGTTTTCGGGATGGACTTGGGTTCATGCGAGTTGTTGAGCTGTTCGCCGGGGTCGGTGGCTTCCGGCTCGGCCTCGAACGAGCCGGGCATGAAGTCATCTGGGCGAACGAATGGAACCCCCAAGCCGCCGACGTGTACGACCATAACTTTGGAGGGCAGATTGACCGCCGCAACCTCCGGGACATCGGAGCCGGAGAAGTCCCCGCGCATGACCTCATCTGCGCCGGCTTCCCCTGCCAACCCTTCAGCTTCGCCGGAAAGCGGGGCGGGTTCGCGGACCTGCGAGGCACCCTGTTCTTTGAAATCCTGCGGCTGGCCCGCCACCACCGGACGCCGTACCTTCTCCTTGAAAATGTCCGCGGGCTTCTCTCGCATGATAGCGGGTGGACGTTCTGGGCCATCCTCCACCGTTTGGATGCCGCTGGGTATGACTGCCAATGGCAAGTGCTGGACAGCTCGCATTTCGGCGTGCCCCAGCGCCGTGAGCGCATCTTCATTGTGGCCCATCGCCGAGACCTTCCCCGGCCAGCGGTATTTCCTCTTGACGGAGAAGGAGGTACTACTGCTCACCCTGATTCAGGAGTGGAGCGGCCGCTGTATGTGATCGGCAACGCGGATATGACGTGGCAATCCAAGGGGCCACGGTTCCGCTTCATGGGACCGGCCTACACCCTAACCACGAAGCCGGACCAGGGCATCGCCTATAGGGATGAGGCGGGCGACTGGCACGTCCGTCACCTGACGGAGCTGGAATACGAACGGCTCCAGGGATTTCCCGACGGCTGGACGGTTACGGCCGCAAAGACGCAGCGGTACAAGCAAATGGGCAACGCGGTCTCCGTGCCGGTTATTGAGGCTATCGGGCGGAGGCTGCCACGGTGACCGCCGCCGAATGGATACGGCAACAGCTCAGCCGCGCGCCCGCGCTTACGGCCGAGAAGTGGGCCGCCATCGTCGCAATCATCCGCCACGCGAAGGGCCGYCGGAATGGATGAGGAAACCCTGCTGGTATGGGAGAACCAGCTAAAGCGGGAGGCGACCGCCGACGACGCGCGCCGCGATGCTGCCCAGCGCCTTATGAGTATCCGTAACCGCGTCCTTGTTGAACTCGATGACGCCCGCGAAATTGCGTACATGGTGTACGAGGAGGAAGCGGTCACGAGGGTAATTGAGGGGGCGAGTGCGGTGCTTAGCTCCGTCGCGGAACTTGTAGCGTGGTTTGGCGACGACTAATCATCTTTATTGATTGCCCGWGATAAGGCACAAAAGGATCATGCCCTTTGACAATCGGACGATAGACCTTGAGGAGATCCACCGTGGCAATTTTGAGGGCCTGAACATCGCCGGCCTGGTCCGCCTGTCTTTTGAGGCGGACYTGGAACGCTACAAAGACAGCCCCCGCTCCGGCGGGGAAATTAACAACCGCCGGGTCCAGGAGGAAGCGATTGAAAGCTTCGTCACGCGGCGGGGCGGCACCTACATTGGCTGCTACGACGAGCCCGACACCTCCGCCTACAAGAAACGCCGCGTGACGCTGCCAAGCGGCCGCTACATCTACCGGGTAATCCGGCCAGTCTTTCAGGGCGCCTTGCAGGACTTGAAGGACGGCACATTTAAGGATGGAACAACCAGATTGGATGGACTGGCGGTATACGACCAAGACCGGCTCGTGCGTGACCCCCGCGAGCTGGAGGACTGCATCGAGGCGGTGGAATTCTGGGGCCGCCCGATCCTCGACATCCGGGGCTCGCTGGACCTGCTGACGGACAACGGCCGGCAGGCGGCCCGGCACATCGTCGTTGCAAACAACGCGCAAAGCGCGGCCACGGCCCGCCGGCTCCGCGATTCGCACCGTGCCCGCGCGCAAATGGGAATCCCCGTCGGCGGGCGGCGTCCCTTTGGCTGGGCCGATGACCGGCTTGCCCTTGACCCCGTGGAGAGTGAACACCTTCGCAAAGCCGTTGACGATCTCATTGCCGGCGTAAACGCCACCCGGATCATCCGGCACTGGAACAAGACGGGCGTGCGGACGAGCCTCGGCAACATGTGGGGCAGGGCAAGCCTTATCGCCCTCGTCACCAATCCGCGTCTGGCCGGCTGGCAGGTTCACCGGGGCAAAATGGCCCTGGACCCGTCCGGCAGACCGATTAAGGGCCAGCATGAGCCATTGGTGGACAATGACACCTGGCTTAAGGTCTGCGAGGTGGTGAAACCGAAGCGGCGGCGGACCGGGGAGCGGGCGGCGCGGCGGAAATACCTACTCGCTGGTGTCATCCGCTGCGGTGTGTGCGGCCGCCGGCTTCGCGGGGCATGGTACAAGCAGGARAACAATCACTACTACCACTGTGTGGCCAATCAGCCGGGCCGCTGTCCTGGGGTAATGGGCTCCGGGCGGACGATTGACGGGCTCGTGACTGACCTGGTGCTGGATTACCTGGCAGAACGGACCGTGGCGACGGCGGAGGAAACTTGGCCGAAGGCGGCGGAACTTGAGGCGGCCGAGGCACGGACGGTGGAGCTGATGGCCGCCTACGACGCCGGGGAACTCGACGGAAAATATGTTTTCCCACGGGTACAGGAGAAGGAGGAGCAAATTGCGAAGCTGCGCGAGGAGCAAACGGCGTGGCTGAGGGAGCACTCGGGGCCGCGAAGCACCAACGTGGCGGAAGCCTGGCCSTCCCTGGAGGTGGAGCAGCGGCGCGCCGTGATTGCGTCGGTAATCGAGGCCGTGGTCTTGAGGCGGCCTGACCGCCCCCGGTCGAAATTCGACCCGGAGCGCCTTGAGGTGGTTTGGAAAGCGTGAGAAATTACCCGKAGCCCCGTGTGGAGTGGGTGCCGGCGCCGGCCCCGGATGGCGTGGCGCTTCATCTGCGCTATCGGGAGCCGGCGGACACTATTCACCCGGACGGGTGGCTCTCACCCGTAAATCATGTGGAAGACGTCGCCCACGCCACGAGGCTGATTGACGCAATTCACCATCTGGCAGGTTTGGACGCAGCCACCCGGCGCGTTTGGGTGGTGAAGCCCTGCACCTGCAACACCTAATCCTCCCTCGCGGAGGGTTGGGTTGGCCCGTCTCCTTTTGGAGGCGGGCCGTTTTTCGCGGTTGCTGCCATGTAGGTTGGCGCGCGGGACCGCGCTGGGAGCTGGAGGCGGCAAGCCTGCCGAAGGGGGCAGACGGGGCGGAGGGGCGCCCGTCCATGATCGCCCCGACCCCTACCTTAGCCACGGTGCTGCGACCAGAAGTCGCTGCGAACCACGGTGCTCGTGTTCTTACGGAGCGTATTCGTCGTGACCTTCGGGTTATCGTGGAGACGAGCGTCCGGTGGTGGCGCCCAGTCCACCGTGCCGGTAGGCCGACCTCGGCCGCCGGTGGGTCAGTCTTCCGCGAGCATTCCGCGGACCACTTGTTCGAGTTCTGGGAGTTTTTCCTGGAGTACCTGCCAGACGAGGGCGTCGTCGACGGTGGCGTAGCCGTGGATGAGGATGTTCCGGAAGGCGACTATGCGGGGGAGTTCGGGGATCGCGGCGGCGAGGTTCGGGGCTGCCTTGGAGAGTTGGTTGAGCGCCTCTCCGATGATCTCGAATTCGCGCTCGACAGCGGCGCGGAGCATCGCGTTTGCCTGATAGTCGGCGAAGGTCTGGCCGTGAGCGAAGCCTCGGGCGAGTTCGGCGGCGTTCGCGGCGTCCCAGAGGTACTTGCGCGGCTCAGGCGGCATACAGGGGCTGCCTGGTGCGCATGACCTGGTCGCGGAAGTAGGGGTTGCGGATGCTGGTGACGCTGACGACGTCGACGGCGCGTCCGAGCAGGCGTTCGAGTCCCTCTTTGAGGGCGAAGTAGGTGCCGTAGTAGTCGAATCCGGCGCGGTCTGCGTCGAACTCGACGAGGACGTCGACGTCGCTGCTGTCGAGGTCGAAGGCGTCGCTGGTCGCGGAGCCGAAGAGGTCGAGGCGGCGGATGCCGAGCCGACGGCAGAGTCCTTGGATCTCCGCCCGCCTGGCCTCGATCAATGGGTGCATGGTCACCTCCTCTGGGGAGATTGTGCCCGACCTGGCGACCGGTGCGCCCGAACGGGATGCCCGTGAAGTGTGTCGAAGAAGGGCGCCGACGCCAGCCGCGTCGCCCTCCTGCGGGCCGCAGCCGACAGGGCGGGGTACGAGAGGCTGCCCTCGCGCTCGCGGACGCACAGCGCGTACGAGGTGGACGACCACTGGGAGTACCGGCACGGCCGGTACTGGGAGGATAAGGGGCGACAGCGGATAATCGACCCGTGACCGGCGGGGGGACCACGGGCTGGGACTACTTCGTCTCGTACGCCCAGGCGGATCGGGCGGCGGCGGAGTGGATCGCCTACGAGTTGGAGAGTACTGGCGCCCGGGTCCTGATTCAGGCGTGGGATTTCGTGCCGGGCACGAACTGGCCGGAACTCATCCAGCGTGGGGTCACCACCGCCAAGGTACTGATCCCCGTGCTGTCCGCCGACTACCTGACCTCCGCCGGGGGCACCGCGGAATGGCAGGCAGTGTGGGCGGCCGACATATCGGGCCAGCGGCGGCGGGTCGTCCCCATCTTGATCACCGACCCTGGCGGTCTCGATCTCGGCCTGGCCGGCACTCGCGCCTGGATCGACCTCCACGACCTGTCCGCCGCCGACGTCGCCGCCGCCCGCGCCCGGCTACTCGACGGGCTGAACGCGGCACAGACCGGCCGGGCAAAACCCACCGGCCGAGTGCCCTTCTCCGGCGGTCGCTCMGCCGCTCGGGTGAACGCCGGCCCTCCGAAGCGCGCAGGTTCCCGAACCCCGCCGGTGCAATCGGCGCCAGACCGAGATTCGTCAGCACCAGAAACACGACAGCCAGCGTCGGAGCCGGCCCCGGCGACCGAAGCCACTCGTTGGTCGACCGCCGGCCTCGTGAGTCGTGCCGAGTATCTGAGGCCGGCACGGCGGGCAACGTCGGGTCCCTTCTACGACGCGAATCGGCGAATACTAGAGCGCGGTCATCCGGTCCGCCTCATCGGCCCTACCGGCCCGGCAGCCGCGGTGACATTTGCCCCCGACAAGCCCGTCTTGGCCGCCGCCTTCTCTGGTCCCAGCGGCGGGGTATGGCGGTGGGATGTGGCCGATCCGGCCGCCGCCGAACAGTTCCGTTCGCCGCTGACCGGCGCTGTYGGTGGGATGAYGTCAGTGGTATTCGCCCCAAACGGCACAACGTTGGCCGCCGGTGGCGCCGATGGAAGGATTTTCCGGTGGGATGTGGCCAGCCTGGCCGTTCCCCAGCCAGTCGGTCCACCGCTGACCGGCCCCACCGACGCCGTGCGGTCGATCGCGTTCAGTCCAGACGGCACGGTTTTGGCCRCCAGCGATGGCAGAACGATACTCCTGTGGGATGTTGCCACTTGGAGCCAGATCGGCCCGCCGCTCACCGGCCCCACTGGCATCGTGGAGTCGGTGGCCTTCGCGCCGAACGGACGAACCCTGGCCGCCGGCGCCTGCGCCGATCCCAAGGAGCCTGAGCCGTTGTCGACCGGCGGCCTATGGCTGTGGGACGTGTCCGCCCCCGCCAACCCCCGACTGGTTGCCAGGTCACGGAAAACCGGCGGCCTGTCGGGAGTCGCGTTCGCTCCAGACGGCCGAACGCTGGCCGCCGCATCGAACCTCTATAGAGAGGCGGGCCGGTTTGGGGTGTATCTGTGGGATGTAACGGGCGGAGCTTACCGGATTGTCGACGCAGCCGAAGAGATCGCGTCCACAGACACCTGTCTTGCTGAAGCTCAAACTGCTGTACCTAAAGCGAGGGGGCTTGCTCGCTACGCAGCCATATCCGGAACTGCCACCATATCTCGAATCGCCACCTTTGCGGTAGCAATTTCTCCAAATGGCCTGATCTTGGCTAGTGGTCGCGCCGATGGAATGGTGTGGCGGTGGGACGTGGCCAATCCAGCCGCCAGCCGGCGGCTCGGGCCGCTGCTTACTGGTTACGCGGGCCCAACCGGCCCTKTGCGATCAATCGCGTTCGCACCGAACGGCCRAACCCTGGCCGCTGCAAGCGGGACTGTGTCGTTGTGGGTTGCGAAATGATTCGCCCTACCCATCCGCTGGAATGGAATGCCTGCGCGTGGGGCTTGCTGGTAGTTGGGCGTGATGAGGGCGGCAAGCCTCCTGGAGCAGGAGAAGCGGGGCGGAGGAGCACTCATCCATGATCGCCGCGACCCCTACCTTAGCGAGGGTGCTGCGACCAGACCTACTTTCCCGTGCTTGAGGCGACCATCGGCCGGCCGTACGCCTTGTATGTCCACGGCAACAGCGACACGACCGGTGYGATCCGTGGGGTCGAGACCATCGCGACCGGGCTGAAGTGGAAGCGCCTTCGGGAGCCGCTGTCGACCATCGGCGAGGTAGATGCCGCTGTACGCGAGGCCTGTTGGGAGCTCGGCGCCACAGCTGCGGCCAGCCTGATGGACGATTGACCCGGGCGTGCCGGTATGGCACTGAACGTGACCGCACGGCGCACGCGACTTTCCTCATGTTTTTGCGGCCAGATCTACTACCCGTGCCTCGACGTGGCGGTAGGCCGGCCGTACGCGCTGTCCACGGTAGCGCGGTAGGTCCACGGCAGTAGTTATACGACCGGCGGGACTCGCGCCGTCGCAACGATCGCCACCGGACTGAAGTGGAAGCACCCCACGAACCTTTTTCGATCATCGTCGAGGTGGACGCGGCTGCCCGCGGAGCCTGTCGGGAGTTCGGCGCCACGGCAGCGGCCAGCCTGATGAAGAGACCTGGAGGGACCGGCCGAAGGCGAGTGCTGTCTGGACGCGTCAGCGGACGGGAGGCATTGCGTGCCAGGGGTCCCAGGTGGACCAGGCCTGCCAGTTCGGCAGGCCGTCGTCGCACAGCCAGTTCCATGAATGCCAAACCGTGCCGTCTCGGTCTATACCAACGAGCTCTTGGTGGCGGTCGGAGTGGGAGCCGGCGGCGATGGCGGTGAGCCACCCGGTCCGCACGGGGCGGGTGGTCGTGTCGGAAGCGACGGTCAGGCGCTGCTCTGCTCCGGTAGCGGCATGTGTGGGGGCGTGGTGTCGTCGCGTGGAGTGGTCATGTCCGTCCAGTCCGACCAGCCGGGCTCGGGCCAGTACCACCGGTGTCGCATCCGGCCGGTGGCGTCGAGCGCGTATACCTCCAGGTGACCTTCGGTGAGGGAGGACACCGCGATGTCCGTCGCTGTCATGCCCAGGCGGGTTAGCTTGTGCCAGTCGGACCATTGCGGTTCGGGCATCCACCAGCGGTGCCAGACCTCGCCCTCGACGAGGACGAACAGTTCCTGGTGGGCTCGTCCATGGGAGCCCACCGCGATGGCGTCGAGTGGCCGATCCCAGGGCCCRGCCATGTGGTGCCAGTCGGACGTACGTAGTCGGAAGTCCCGTTGAGTTGATCGACGTTGGCGGTGGCTGGGGGGACTGGGTGTGGCCTGATGGTCTCCGTGGGTGACGGTTCGCTGGTCGGGATAGTTTGCTGCGGTGCGTGGCGGTTGTCGAGTCGGGTGTTTGCGGCGTTGCTGGTGGTGAGGCGCTGGCGGATGTGTTGGTGGAGAACGGCCGTCTGCGAGTCGAGCTCGCGGAGCTGAGGACGGAGCATGCCCGGCTGCTCGCGGGACAGCTCCACCAGGGCCGCACGCACCTCATCCACGGTGGCCTCCCCGAATTGGATGTTCACGGAGAAGTTGAACTCATCCCGACCGCGCATGGCCTCGTCGAGCCCGCCTTCGGTGAGGTCAACGGCGGTGTAGGCCAGCAGTTGCGCGGGCTGGTAGCGGCCGGTAGCCACGATGCGGTCCCACTCCGGCGTCCCCGGATACGGGCGGAACTCGAAGACGGAGGCCCGGAAGTTCCCCGGCTGGCCGTCGGCCACCTCCCACAACTCCCTGACGTGGCGGACGGTGGCCGCCAGCTCCTCCCGCGTCTCGGTGGGGAAGCCCAAGATGAAGTATCCCTTCACCGAGATGCCGCGCTCGTTGAGGCGGCGGACCACGGAGCGGGTCATGTCCGGGGTGATCCGCTTACCCATGTACTTCAAGAGCCGTTCACTGCCGGACTTGACGCCCAGGGCAACTTCGCGCAGGCCGTTGGCGGCCAGCACATCCAACAGGGCGTTGTCGACCCGATGCAGGATGTTGATGCGGCCGGTGGCGTCCCAGACGAAGCGGTCCCCGAGGCGAGCGGCGGTGAAGGCCTCCATGCACTGGCGGATGAACCGCTCGTAACCGAGAAAAAGATCATCGACGAAGCGGAAGGCGGTCACGCCGCCTGTGGCGTGCAGCACCTCCATCTCCGCGATGATGCCGGCCGGGGTGCGGGTGCGGATGGTGATGTCTGGGTTGGCGCTAACAGCAGCGCCGCAGAAGGAGCAATCGTAAGGACACCCGCGGGCACCGACCATGTTGGCCTCGACGCGGCCGTCTGGCGCCTGGTACGGGTCGCCCACCAGAAACCGGCGGTCGACGAAGGGCAGGCGGTCCACATCCGGGCTCAGGTGGTGGCCCGCGCCCGGACGGCCGCCGGTGACAGGCTGGCGAAGGATGGGATCGAGCCACATCACGCCGGGCAGGTCGGCGCGGGAGCGTTTGTCCTGCAACAGCTCAGCCACGCGGGTCTCGCCCTCGCCCAGCACCAGGGCCTCCAGCGCCCCGAAACGGGGGTCGGTGATGATGGCRGCAGGCATGGCCTTGGCCTGGTGCCCGCCGATCATGACCATGATGTCCCGGTCCAAGCCGGCGGCGATTTCGGCGCTCACCTCGTAGGTGGGGGCCAGGAGGTTGAAACCGGCCCAGCGCGGTCCGAGGCGGTTCACCAGTTGATAGGTCTCTTTGACGCCGAGCCCCAAAGCCTCGGCGTCGAGCACGCCGACGTTGAAGCCTTGGGCCGCCGCGTAGGTTGCGATGTAGGCCATGCCCAACACGGGCAACGTGAAGTCGTTTACCCGTGGGCGGACGCCGTAGTCACGCAGCGGGGCGTTAATAAAAACGGCGTCGAGCGGCTGGTTCAGGTCGGCGCCCAGGACGGGGCCGTCATCCAATGTCTCCACGGTATGAACCCCAAGCGAGGGTCAGTATGGTCAAGGTTGATAGGTGTTCCCCCGCCAGATGCCGCCACTGGGCACCGAAGGCACGCTCATTGTTGAACCAATGGTGCGCTGGGGCAGCTCGCCCCGCCCACGTGCGTACGGCCAGATCGGCGTAGGGGTAGAGGTCCCAGGTATTGGTGTAGTCAGCAACAGCAGCGCCGGCCGTCCAAGGGCCAATCCGCTGGACGCTTTGCAATTCGTCGACCAGGGCAGCCAGGGGTAGGCGGTTCCAGTTTTCGCCGTGGGCCAGGTAGGCCGTAGCGGCGGCCCGCAGCGCTGGCCGCTTGAAAGCTAGCCCTAGTTCTCCGTACTGCTCGTCGTCTAGCTCTAGGATTTTTTCGGGGCTCGGAAACAGGCCGAACGCGCCACCGTCCGGCAGCGCCACTTGCTCGCCGTGGGCCGCACATAGTGCCCGGTAGAGCTTCTTGGATTGCCCCGCCCGGATGACTTGACGCAAGATCGCGGTCGCTAGGGCCTCCCACAGCGAGGGGTTGCGGAAACGTCCCACCAGCCCGAGGCCAGCCAGCTCCTTGGCGAGCTCCGGCACTTCGCTAGCTGCTCCCTCCGGCAAGCCGAAGACATCCGCCAGCGGCTCCGCCGCCTCATCGCCCAGTGCCGCGAGCGTCAATTTGCCGCCGTGAACCTCCGCCAAGACCGGGCCGCCAGGCAACGCAAATACGCGGCGTACCCCATCTGCTGCGGGAAGCCAGGCGGGGTACTCGGTCATCCAGCGGTCTGCGGCAAACGGCATGAGGAAACTCCGGAAGTACGACGGTATTGGGCGAAGATATTGGCGCTATTATCTCATGGCGTCACTCCGGGGTAGGCGACTGTCCAGGGCTTGCAGGCCAGCGAGCACCCGTTTTAGAACTGCCATGTCATCGAAAACCAACCCAGGATCGGCACGTGCAACCGTAGCCCGACGGTGCGGGAGAAGCGGGTGCGACTCCTGGGATTCGGGCGGTGCCGGTGCCTCAATCTGGCACCAGGTCACTTTGCCAACTCCGGTGGGTGATGGGTAGTAGGCTGCCGCCGTRCTCAGGGCTTCGACAATGTGAAGGCCCCGGCCACTCTCACCGTGAAGATACTGAACCTGAAGTTCGGGCGGCTTCGGGTTGCGATCCCAGACTTCAAGTATGAGGCTCCCGGCGGCCCAACTGATGCGCATGGATACGATGGGCCTTGAGCCGCCGCCGGAACTTTGGGTGGCCCGGACGGCATTAGTAATGAGTTCTGAAATCAACAGGGCCGTGGTGTCGAGAAGATCTGTAAGCCCCCAGTCCTCCAGCAGCTCGGCCGCCGCTTGCCGCGCCAAGGCCGGGGCCGTGGTGGTGGTGGTGAACTGGTGGACGCTCGCGCGCAGGTGAGCGGCTGGCTGGGGTGCAGTGCTGGCCGGAAGGTTCATGTCGACCTCGGCGAAGGGACGGCGGGCGTTACGGTGAGCACCCGCGCGCCCAACACCTCGATCTCCACTTCGATGGCCTGCCGGACGGCGGGCAAGGGAGAGAGGTGATCGAGACTTGCCACCAGGACCCCGGCGGCTTCCGACCTCATGACGGCTTCGAGGAGGACCGTGAGGCCGGGACGCACGATGCGCCCCGGGGGAATGGAACGGTCGACAAAAATTTCTGCCAGGGCCAAGCCTTCGGCCTGCGCGTGGGCGGTGAGCTGGTCGTGGAGCCGGTCGATTTCGGCTTCGTCGGCGTGCTCGGAGCTGATGTAGCCGTACACCGTCCGCGCCGACTGGCACTCCGCCGAGGACGGCGGGCGGCCGTTCATGAGGCGGTGAAGCGGGTGGTGGCCTGGCTGCTCGGAAGGAACCCCGGCCAGATGAGGAAGGCCCGGCGGGACAGGCTAGCGGCAGGGGTGCGGCGCTGGCGGGCCAGCATCCGCCGCGCCTCGCCGTGCAACCGGCGCAGTTCCGCGGTGACGGCTTCGGTTCGCTCTTCCAAGGCTGCCTGCTGTACAGCGGTGGTGGGCAGGTCGCCCGCGTCGCAAGCGAGGACGACGCCAGCGGCTTCCAGCCGTCCCAACGCCGCCCCGAGCCCTTCGGCGATGAGCCGCAGCGCCGCACTGCCCAGCGGCCCCAGTACGGAGTCTTGCCTTCCGGTGTTTGCATCCACCGGTGCCTCCAATCCTGGCAGGAAGATCCACTGATGTGGACGGGCGCCCGAGGCCGGGGAGCAGGGTCCTCTACCCGGCCCCGGGCGCCTTGGTCCTCAGCGTGAGCGGGCGGGACGGATGCGGCCATGCCGGGCCATGTATGACGGCTATACGTGCCGCCTCCAGTTCCCCACCTGGCGTGACCAATGCCCCTTTACACTGCTGCCGAGCGCACTTGGATGACCACGAGTGGAAGCGGCCGGGGGCATGGACAGGGCATCAGGCCGGTACTGCCGCTCCTGCGGGAGCCGTCTCGCCCGCGACAACGCGGCCGGGTCCTGTGCCCCCTGCCAGCGCAAACAGGAGCAGCTGCGCCTTCAGGCCCCGGTGGTGCCTGATCACTTCTGGCAGACCGATGAACTACGCGACGCCCTGGCCAGCTGGCACATGGGCCGGGTGATCGCCGCCTACCGCCGCAACCCCTGGCACGGCCGGGTGCTGGCGCAGGAACTGGTTGGCGGCTGGGCCGACCTCTCCCAGGTGCAGCTATCCCGCATCGAGTCCGGCCCGCCGATCAAGGACCTGGACCGGCTGATGATGTGGGCGCGCACCTTGCGCATCCCCGCTCATCTGCTGTGGTTCCAGCTCCCCGAGCAGCGCCCCGCACCTGTAGCGGCGGCCCCGACGCCGCCGGTACCCGCGGGGCCGGACCTGCCGGCGCTGCTGGGCAGCCTGACGGCTGGGCGCCTCCCGTTGGCCGCCGGCGAGACCCGTAGCCCCACCATCGGCATTTCCGCCTTCGAGGGCATGACTACGGGCCAGAGCGCCGAACTGCTGCTGCAATTGTTCTTGCAGCTTGACGACGAGTTGGGCGGCGACAGCCTGTATCTGCCCCTATCCCGGTACGTGGCCCGGATGGCCGTGACGGTGGAGCAGGACCCCGGTGATGGTTTGCTCGCTTTCGGCCAGCTCGCCCAGATGACGGGGTGGCTGGCGCTGGACGCTGACCACCACGCCCAGGCCCGCCGCTACTTCACCACCACCATCTACGTGGCCCATGAGAGCGACGAACCGGGCCTGGCCGCCAGCGCCCTGGGTTATATGAGCCTTCAGGAGACCTACCGGGGGCGGCGGGGGCCGGCGCTGTCGCTAGCGCAAACCGCGCTCGCCTCCGGGACGGCCGGGCTTACGCCGCTGACCAAGACGATGTTGGGTACCCGCCTGGCTCGGGCCCAGGCCGGCGTTGGCGACCAGGACGGCTGCCGCCGCACCTTGGACGCCGCCCGTACCGACTTCGAGGCCGCCGGCCACCGGGACGAGCCCATGTGGGTGTCCTACGTCGACGAGGTAGAGGTAGCCGCCCAGGAAGGCGCCTGCCTGCTGGAACTGGGCCAAACCGGCGAGGCCGCCTCGGCGCTGACGCAGGCCATTGGCCTGCTTACCCAGCGCACACCCCACCGCATCCGGGACCAGGTGCATTACCTGTCCCGGCTGGCGAAGTGCCACTTGAAGGCGGGCGACGTTGAGCAGGCCTGCCAGACGGCGGCCGATGCCCTCTCCCTGAGCGAAGCCATCGGCTCGACGCGGGTAGCTCTGCGCCTGAAAGAATTTGCGGACGGGCTTGAGCCCTTCGGCACCGTGCCCGCGGCGCGGGACTTCGGCGAGCGGTTCCGCCTGGCGACCGCTGGCCCCGGCAGTTAGCCCACGAGGCCGAAGACGGCC
This sequence comes from Frankia sp. CcI156, assembly GCF_001983015.1. Taxonomy (NCBI): domain Bacteria; kingdom Bacillati; phylum Actinomycetota; class Actinomycetes; order Frankiales; family Frankiaceae; genus Frankia; species Frankia sp. CcI156. The sequence goes on along the minus strand of NZ_MOMD01000013.1, from coordinate 80,108 downwards.
GCTTGGAGGGCGCGGGGCCGGGTGAGGTCCGGCAAAACGGCTTCGGCCCCAGCGGCCTCGAGGTCCGCCACGGTGCTGCCGCCGGTGGCAACGCCCACCGCCCGCACACCAGCATCGTGGGCGCCCTTGACATCGTGCGGCGTATCCCCGATCACCACCACCCTGGGCCGGGGGAAGCTCACCTGGTGGGCGGCCTCGGCCCGCTTAACCGCCAGCCGGACCAACACGGCCCGGTCGCTGTCGTCGTCGCCGTAGCCGCCCACGGCCAGGTCTAGATGCTCCGTGAGCCCGAAGGCGGCCAGCTTGACTTCGGCGATGGAGTGCAGGTTGCCCGTCACGACAGATTGCACAACACCATCGGCAACGAGAGCCGCGATGGCCTCCCCAGCACCGGGCAGGCTGCGGCCGGCGCCCCGCATCCGGTCCTGGAGCTGCCGGGCCGCCTCGCCCAGGGCGTCGTAGAAGGCCGGTAGCAGCGGCTCCGGCTCGGTGATCCCGCCGAGTTGGAGCGTCTCGATAATGATCGCCCGCTCCGTGCGGCCGGTCATGTCGGCCAGCTGTTCCATGGGGCTGCCCGTTACCAGCTGGTAGGCGCGGGCGTAGATGTCCCGGCTGACGCCCTTGATCTCTAGCAGGGTGTGGTCGACGTCCCAAAGGATGAGGGCCGGTGCGGTCACCCGGTCATGATCCCACATCGAAGGAACGGCGGGTGRTGACCGCCGGCTCCCGTCCGGTGGACTTTTGGCCGCTACACTCTCGATCACGTTGATACCCAGGCGGCATCCCACGGGAGCGATCACATGCCGGAGCTGGCCGCGCCTTACTGCGAGTGCGGCACCCGGCTGGCCGCCGACAACGCCGGCCCCCGCTGCACCGGATGCCTGGGGCGAGTCCGCCGGGAAGCCGAAGGCCCGCCGGCGCTTCCGGATCACTTCTGGCAGACCGATCAACTCCGCGACGCCTTCGCGGCCCAGCACATCGGCCTGATCTCCGTGGCCTACCGCCAAAGCCCGTACCACCGCCGGCCCATCAGCCAGGAGCGGCTTGGTGGGTGGCTCAATTTGACCCAGGCCCAGGTGAGCCGGATCGAGAGTGGCCCGCCCATCCGGGACTTGGACCGCCTGACGCACTGGGCCAGGACACTTCGGCTGCCGCCTGCCCTGCTTTGGTTCGACCTTCCCGGGCAACCGCGGGTACCCCTGGCGGCGTCTTCCACGCCGGCCTGGATGGGTGGACCGGGTTACGGCTCCATCGCTGCCACCGTCGAGGGTGGAGCCCTGGAGACGATCCGCGCCGCCGCCCTGGCCTTCCGGGCTGCCGACCGCCAGCTCGGGGGCGGGCGGCTGTACCCAGTGGTAGTGCGGTTCATCCAGACCGAAGTTGCTCCGCAGCTGGTGGGCCACCAGCACCCGCCGTCGGCGGTATTTTCGGCGGCCTCGTCGCTGACGGACATGGCCGGCTGGCCTACGACGACGAGCGGGGCGACCTCGCGGGGCAGCACTTCGTGCAGGCCTTCGGCCTTGCCACCGCCGCCGGCGACCAAGCCCTGAGTGCCCAAGCCCTCGTGAGCCAGAGTCACCTAGCCTTGGAGGATGACCGTCCCCGCGACGCCGTCCGGCTGGCCGAGGCTGGCCTTGCCCTGGTGCCGGATGATCCGGGCTGCGGCGCATTGCGTACCCGGCTTCATGCCATGAAGGCCAGGGGCAGCGCCTTGGCCGGAGCACCGGCCGACTGCTTGACCGCCCTCCGGGCCTCCGTACTGGAACTGTCACGTGCCGCCACCGGTGGCCACGAGTGGCTGAGCCCATTCGACGAAGCAGCGCTGGCCGCTGAGGCCGCCATTTGCTTGCGGGATCTTCGTGACCTTGCCGGAGCCGAGCGCCAGGTTGCCCGCGTGCTGGAGCTTCGAGGCCCCGACCGGGTTCGTAGCCGGGCCTTCGGGAACCTGACCTTGGCCACGGTGCGTCTTGGGGCCGGCGACCTTGAGGGGGCGTGTGAAGCCGGCGGCCAGGTGCTCGACGTGACGCCGCATCTGGCATCCGATCGCGTCGTCGGCCAGCTTCGGGCCCTTGGCCACCGGCTTGAACCTCACGGAGCTGTTGGGCCCGTAGCCAATTTTCTTGGGCGGATGACCACGACGTTGCCACGACCCCGGCCGGCTGAGGCTTCATGAACATCGAACAGGAGTGGGAGGCCAGCTACGCCGGCCGCGATGCCGCCGAGTTCGCCCACCTGGCCGAAGGCAACGCCCGCCAGGCCCGCAAGCGGGTATCGGCTGATGCTCTGATCCGCGACGAAGCCGGCCGCCTCCTGCTGGTTGATCCGACATACAAGCCGGATTGGGATCTACCGGGCGGGATGGCTGAAGCCAACGAGCCGCCGCGGGACGCCCTGCGGCGCGAGCTGAAGGAAGAACTCGGTCTTGATCCGCAGGTGGGTGACCTGCTGTGCGTGGACTGGGTTTCACCGCATGGGCCGTGGGATGACCTGCTGGCCTTCGTCTTCGACGGCGGCGCCCTCACCCAGCAGCAAGCGCAGGGGCTGCGCTCCGTGGACCCGGAGCTGGCGGCCGTCCGCTTCTGCTCCCCGGAGGAGGCGGCCCAGCTACTCCGGCCGTATGTATGGCGGCGGGTACACGTAGCACTCGCCGTGCTGGGCGGAGGAGGTGTCCGCTACCTCCAGGACGGCCATAGTTGACCGTCCTGGTGCTGCTGGGACGGTCGTTCAACAGAAGTACAGGCACTTTGCACCAGCCTGCCGCCCTCGACAACTCCGCGCGAGCCTGGGCGGTGGAGCTGGCCCGCGCAGCCTGGCGCATGTTCGTCGTCGTCTRCCTGGCCATCGAGGTCACGCATTGCGTCCTGAGTGGTCGCAAGCGGCCCCGGCACCGCCGCTTGCCGAGCATCCGGCCGCCCTGAAGCGGCGCAAATGAAAAAGCGGCTGCCCGCTGGAACGGGAGCCGCAATAAGCACTAACGGAAAAACTCACTCTTAGCTTACCGGGCATCCGGATGTCGGTCAATGCCTTTCGTCAGCCTACCCYTCCCCTTACAAGTCAAAGGGGTCGCGGCCGGTGCTCGGCTAAGAGGGACAGTAAACAAGGAACTCCGCCATGAGCGCCTTCATGGTATCTAATACACACATTGATGCCCTCCTCACAGCTGCTCTCCATTTCGGCACGCAACTTCCCTTGTCCTGGTATGACACCAAAGAGAAACCCGCTGAGGGCTACCAGCGAGGAGCACCCTGGGGGCCAGGGACGGCCGAGTGGTAAAACAACACCGCCGTACCTTGACGCCAGAGAGTGTCCATTCACGGGTGTGCCGGGGTAGCCCGCTGACCTTGGGGTTTGTGTTGCGGGGACGTGCTGTGGCCGTTGCTTGATCCTGGTGGCTGGGCGTGGATGATCAGGGTTGTGGCTGAGCTGTCCGCGTCGTCGTGGGAGTCGCGTCTCGCGGCTGCCGAGGCGCGGATCGAGGAACTCGCCGTCGGGCAGGCCGCGTCGGTGGCGGCGAACGAGCGGTTGGTGTCGGTCAACGAGCGGCTGCGTCGGGTCGTGGAGGACTCGGCCGCGCGGCATGAGGTGGAGCTTGGCGCGGTGCGCGCCGAGCGGGACCGGGCCGTGCGGCGGGTCGAGGAGCTTGAGCTCGAGTTCGCCGAGCTGCGCCGGCGGCTGTCGCGGGACAGCACGAACTCCTCTGTGCCGCCGTCGAAGGATCCGGTCGGGGCGAGGGAGAAGCGGRAGGCCGAGCGGCGGGCGTCCTCGGAGCGGGTCCGGTCGAAGGAGAAGAAGCCGGGTGGGCAGCCGGGTCATCCGGGGGCGGGGCTGGCCCGGGAGGAGACGCCGGACCGGTCGTTATCGGCGGACCCGCCGTCGGAATGCTCGTCCTGCGCGGCGGATCTGTCCGGCGCGGGGGTGCTGGCGGACGGGTGGGCGCAGGCCTGGGACCTGCTCGAACCGGTGCTGGAGAAGGTCGAGTGGGCGCTGCCGCGGCGGCGCTGCGCCTGCTGCCGGAAGGTCACCACCGCCGTGGTTCCGGGGGTGCGGCACGCGGCGGCGGGCGGCGTGTCCTACGGGCCGCGGCTGAACGCGGCGGCGGTGCTGCTCGCCTCCGAGGGCAACGTGCCGGTCGAGCGGGCCGCGATGGTCATCCACGCGCTGCTGGGGGTGCCGGTCTCGTCCGGGTTCGTCGCCCGCGCGAACGAGCGGCTCGCGCAGGATCTTCAGGCTGCCGGGTTCGACGAGGCGATGAAGGCGGCGCTGCGGGCCGAACCGGTGCTCTGCGGGGACGAGTCGCCCGTCAACGTGCTGCGCAAGGATCGTGACGAGGTCACCGGCACCGCCCTGTCGGGCACCCCGCACCTGCTGGTGGTGCGCACCCCGGCGCCCGGGCTGGTCTGGTATGCGGCGATCAGCTCCCGCTCGTCCGGGGCGATCGACGCCACCGGCGTCCTCACCGGCTGGCACGGCTACCTGACCCGCGACGACTACGCCGGCTGGCACCAGTACGACCCCACGCTCGCCGGCGTGCAGTTGTGCTGTGCCCATCTCATCAGGGCGTTGCGTGCGGTGCTGATCCTCGCGCCGAAGGTCCAGAAGTGGGYGGGCCGGCTCATCGACCTGCTCCGCGAGGCCAACGGCCTGGTCGTCGCCGCCCGCGCCGCCGGGAACAGCCGCCTCGGCCAGGCCGCGATCGACGCGCTGCGGGCCCGCTACGACGCCGACGTCCGGATCGGCGAGCTGACGAACATGTCCCGCCCCTGGGCCGACSAGAAGAACCATCCCGGCCTGGTCCTGGCCCGCCGGCTCGCCGCGAAGGCAGACCAGGTCTGGCTCTTCACCACCGACTTCAAGATCCCATGGACGAACAACCCCAGCGAGCAGGCCATACGCCTCCCGAAACGCCACCAGGCCGTCTCGGGCTACTGGCACACCCCCACCATGGCCGCCTACCTACGCGTGCGCTCCTACCTCGTCTCCGCCCGCGACCACGGCCTGACCGCCGTCGACGCCATCCGCCTCGCCCTCGCCGGTACGCCCTGGATGCCAGCCAGGCGCGCGGCCAGCCCCACACACGCTCTCGCCACCTAAACCAACATCAACACGGGGCTGCTCAAGCCGTCACCCGTGAATGGACACTTGACTGGGGGCGGGGTCAAACGGTCGTAGCGACGCCTCGATAGGATGATCGTGATGGCGTCGAGGCTGCGGGCAGCCAGGTGCACCAGCGCGGTCCGCTTGATCTGTGACCACACCCCTCCGCCGGGTTCAGCTCGGGGGCATAGGCCGGCAACGCCACCACGCTCACCCCATCGGCGTGTTCCTGGAGAAACGCGGCCATCTCCGCCTGGCGGTGGATGTTCAYCCCGTCCCAGACCAGGATCATCCGGCCCCCGGGAAGCTGGGCGTGCGCGGCGGCCAGCAGATCCCGGCAGTCCTGCCAGCCGATGCCTTTCCGGCCGCTGCCACCACGCCAGGTCCGGGCCCGGTAGAGCAGCCCTGGGCCGCCACCCGGGGCGGTAGCAGACCATCGGCGACCACACTCACCCGTCCGGACCCGCCCGGCCGGGTACCCGCACCACCGGTGTTCGCCCACGTCGACCCCAGGTCCGTGCCCGTGGCGGCCTGCGGCTCTGTCCTGTCTCGCCGAGGAAACCCGGCCCAGGCCGCTTGCTCCAGACAGTGCGGGGGCGTGGTTTGTTGCCTGTCACGCAGCGGGCGTGTCGGTGCCGCGCAGGATGTAGAGATCGTCGCCGAAGACGGCGGTGATCTGGATCTGGCCGCCGAGGGCCTGGACGTAGCGGGCGATGACGTCGACGGTGGAGACGTCGCCGCGTTCGATCTRGGAGACCCGGCTCTTGCTGACACCCATGTGCTCGGCGACCTCGGTCTGGGTCAGGCCGAGGAGCCTGCGGCGTTCAGCGAGGCGGTGGCCGTCGATGTAGGCCTGGTTGCGCCTGCGGGCCTCGGTCAGGGTCTCCTCGGCGTCGGCGATCAGATCGGCGCGGACGTCGTTCCACCGGGGGAATCTGGTCATGAGCTGCCCTCCTCGGCTTCCCGTTCCTTCATGTACTCGGCGTACAGCGTCTCCGCGCGTGGGATCGCCGTGCGGTACCAGCCGGACCAGTCGCCCGACTTGTCCCCACCGACCAGCAGGATGGCGCAGCGCCAGGGATCGAAGACGAACAGGACGCGGATCTCCGAGGTGCCCGCGGAAGCTGGCCTGAGCTCCTTGAGATTGTGGATCTCCGAGCCGACCAGGCGGTCGACCAGTGGTCGGCCCAGGCTTGGCCCGGCATCGGCCAGCCGATCGATCGCGTCGACGACGAGCGCCCTGGACCTCGGATCGAGCTCGTTGACCCAGGCCAGGAACTCGTTCGTCACGCGGACTTCCCATTCGTCCACAGACAGAGTTTAGCAAATTCTCGACCTCGGACGTGGGAGCGGCGGCGCCGGGCTCGCTGTCTTCTACGTGGCCGGCCGTGGTGTCTCGACCTCGCGGACACGTAGCGTGGCCACGTCGCGTACCCGAGTTTCGGTGAAATCTGCGAGCAGATCTACTATCCCGTGCTTGAGGCAACCGTAGGCCGGCCGTACGCGCGGCAACAGCGACACCACCGGCGCGATCCGCGGCGGTGGTGTCACCACGGGGCTGAAGTGGAAGCGCCGGCGTGAGCCGCTGTCGATCGTCGGCGAAGTGGACGCCGCGGTACGCGAGGCGTGCTGGGAACTCGGCGCTATCGTTGCCGCCAGTCTGGCAGACGGCTTGAGCGCCGCCCCCGTTGGCCGTGTGGATCGGGAGCTAGCTGTGCGGCGCCGTCTGGGATGTCGGTGTTCGCCGGTACGGTGCCGCCATGTCGAGTCCGCCTTCGCCGCATGACGCGGTGTTCCGCCGGGTCCTCGGTGTGCCGTCGAACGCGGCGTCGCAGCTGCGCGCGACGCTGCCGGCGGCTCTTGTGGCCCGCCTCGACCTCGACCGGCTGGCGATTGTCCCYGGTAGCCTGGTCGACGCCACGCTGCGGTGGCGGCACACCGACCTGCTCTTCACCGCTCCGCTTGACGGCCATGAGGCGTTCATCTACGTCCTCGTCGAGCACCAGAGCAGCAGCGACCCGCTTATGGCGTTCCGGATGCTGCGTTACGTCGTGCGTGTTTGGGACCGCTACCTGGCAGACCATCACAAAGCGGCCCGGCTGCCAGCGGTGGTCCCGCTGGTCGTGCACCACAACGAGCACGCGTGGGTCGCCCCGACTCAGGTGCTCGACCTGGTCGACCTGGCTCCGGACCTCGCCGGCGCCTGGCGGGAGCATCTGCCCCGGTTCCAGTTCCTGCTCGATGACCTGGTTCGCGTTGACGAGCGGGAGCTGCGGGAGCGTCCGCTGACGCACTCGGTGCGGCTCACTCTGCTCCTCCTCAAGATCGTCCCTGGTAACCCCCGGCTCGCCCAGGACCTGCGACCGTGGGTCGACGAACTGCGCGCGGTCCTCGACGGCCCGGATGGCAGGGAGGAGTTCGCCACTTTGCTGCGTTACATTGAGCTGGTCGGAGAAGCGGACGCCCGCGACGAGTTGCATGACCTGATCGCCGGCCTTGGACCTGAGGCGGAGGATGCCTACATGACCATCGCAGAGATGCTMCGTGCCGAGGGTCGTGTCGAKGGCCGCGTCGAGGGTCGTGTCGAGTCGCTCCTCCAGCTGTTGACCCTCAAGTTCGGTCCGCTTCCCGAGGCCGCGCTCGCCGCCGTGCACGACGCCTCCGCCGGCCAGCTCCAGACCTGGACCGCTCGCGTCCTGACCGCCGACACGCTCGACCAGCTTTTCCTCTGACCAGCTRCAACGCCGCGGTAGCTCTCTTCGCGCGGGTTGCCTGTCAGCACGAGCACGCGTCCTGACGTGCCTTCAGCCCGGCCGCGGCGATGTTGGCCGGGTCGCCGCGGGGGATCGCGTCGGTGACCACGCGCACCAGGCGCACCCCCACCCATATGCACTTACTGGCCTTCCCGGACATGGATGATCCGTTCGGGTCCCCCGCTCCGACCGTGGTAGCCGTACCCCCCCTGTTGCGGAGATCATCCGGGCGCTCACCGCGACGGACCTGACAGCCGTCCCGCTGCGCTCGTTGCGGCAGGTGACCGAGCTACGGCTCGGCCTGCCCCAACCACGCGACGACCGCGTCGCCGCGCTCACAGCGGCGCTGGCCGGTGATCCCGCCGATCCGCGGACTCGGGCCGAGTTCGGCGCCACCGTCGGGGCGAGTGAACGTACAGTGAACGTACCTTGAGCCGCCTGTTCCGTTGCCAGACCGGGATGACCTTCCCGCAGACCGTGCTCAGGTCCCCCAAACTCACCGGTCGACGGATCGCCGTCACCTTGGTATGTCGATTTATCCTGTATCGTCCCCAATGGCATCATGAGCGGGGTGCCCCGGGGGACCGGGGAGAATCGGGAAGCCGGTGAAAGTCCGGCACGGGCCCGCCGCGGTAACCGGGAAGTCGCCGTCCATGCGCGTCGCGCAGCCACTGGGCCCTCGGGTCCGGGAAGGCGGACGGCCGGCGTTGATCCGGAAGTCCGAAGACCGGCCCCGCATCGACGTCGCCCGTCGTCGTGCGGGCGGCCGGACAGCGGGAGCCTGCCATGCCCACCGACAGCCACCCTACGAACCTCCGCCCCACGGACCTCTACGATGTCCTGCACCGGCGGCGCGACGTGCGCGGCCAGTTCACCGGCGCGCCGATCCCCGCCGACGTGCTCGACCGGGTGCTCGGGGCGGCTCACGCCGCGCCGAGCGTCGGCCTCAGCCAGCCCTGGGACTTCATCCTCGTCACCGACGAGCGGTCCCGGCGGGCCTTCCACACCCATGTGCACCGCGAGCGCGCCGTCTTCGCCGGGGCCCTGGCCGGTGAGCGTGCAGCCCGGTTCGCCCGGATCAGGATCGACGGCATCCTGGAGTCGTCGTTGTCGCTGGTTGTGACCTACGATCCGCACCGCGGGGGGCCRGCGGTGCTGGGGCGGCACGCCATTGCCGACGCCGGCTTGTACTCGGTGTGCCTGGCGATCGAGAACCTGTGGCTCTCCGCAACCGCCGAGGRCCTCGGGGTGGGCTGGGTGTCGTTCTACCGGGAGCCGTTCGTTCGTGACCTGCTCGCCATCCCCGCCGACATCCGGCCCGTGGCGTGGCTCTGCCTCGGGCCGGTAACCCACCTTGAGCACGTTCCCGACCTCGAACGCCATGGCTGGGCCCGGCGGCGTCCCCTCGCCGACGCCGTCCACGCCGAGCGCTGGGGCGCGATGCCGTCCGGGGGCGCGATGCCGTCCGGGGACGGTGCTCCCGCTGATCCTGGAATCGAGGGGCCAGCGGGTGTCCAACACTTGTTGGACTTCAGGTATGACTGTGGTGAGCATGCGGGATCTCAGCCACGCCGTGGGTACCTGGGTTGACCGTGCGCACGCGGGAGAATCGATCGTCATCACTCGCAACGGACGACCGTGGGCGAGGCTGGTGCCCGAACTGACGCAGACGGGCAGTGACTACCTGGACCAACTCGTTGCCGAGGGGCGCGTTACCGTCCCCACCGCGAGCCTGGCTGATCTCCCCGAACCGACGTCTACGGGCAGCTGGGACGGCCGTGACTCCGTGGACGTGGTGGCGGAGCTACGCGGGGAATCTTCTTGAATTATCTGGACTCCAGCGCATTGATGAAGTTGACCCATCCGGAGCGTGGGACGCGTGCGCTGCGCTCCTGGCTTGCCGTCCGGCCAGGCGTCGCGGTGTCGTCCGCGCTTGTGATGCTCGAAGTGACCCGAGCGTTGCGCCGCAGCGACCCCGCCGCTCTTCCCCGTATCCCCGACGTCCCGTCGCGGATCACGCTCGTGYCCATCGACCAACCGATCATGGTCTCCGCCGCGGCCTTGACGGATCCGTTGCTGCGTTCGCCGGATGCCCTGCATCTCGCGACGGCGCTCCGGCTCGATGCGCCGTCACTGGTCTTCGTCAGCTACGACAAGCGCCTGTCGACCGCCGCCGCCCAGGAAGGCCTGACCGTTGCTGTGCCCGCCTGAGCCAGGTATGAGTATGTACCCATACCCATACCCTACGAGCGTGTGAAGGGAGACGTCCCGTGACCGATGCCAACATCCGCATCCCTGGTGAGGCAGGCGACCGGCTCGCGGAGGTCGCGGCGGCCGAGGGTCTGTCTTTGCGCGCCTATCCCGCCCGTCTCGCTGATCAGGTCCTCACTCTGGACGACACTGCCTTGGTCGCAGCCGGCCGGGCAACGTCCTGGCGTCTCGCCTGATCCACCGGGCGCATGCCGAGCCTGGCTGGTTTCTTCGCCCGAGCCGGTGGCCGGCGTTGGGAGCGGACCATGCCTGAGGAAGGGTGGACCATGCCTGAGCAAAACGTGGCGTCCGAGCAAAATATGGCGTCGGTGCTGCCCCGGTCCTTGGGTACTTCCTCGGATTCGCGCCGAGGATGGTGAGCCGGGCACCCCCGTTCGGCCCCACGTTTCCGTTCAGGTCGTGTTGAGCATTCCCGAAACCTGTGGCCAGGCTAGGCTCGTCCCACGTGAACGGCGTTCCCGAGCCACTGAACTAGCCGCTGAAAGGATCCTCATGCGACGGCGTCTGTCGATCACCCTGGCCGGCCTCGGCTTGTTCACCGCGTTGTTCGCCGCTGCGGCCTCGGCGGTGGCACCGGCGGCTCCGAGCGCCACGAGGGTCGTCGCGGAGCCGGTCGCGTTCACGACCTGGAACGAGAAGCAGCCACCGGCGGCCGTCACCTACGACCGGCATCTCGTTCCGGTCGGCGCCGGGGCGGTCGTACTGGCGGCCGGCGGACCTCGTACCGTGGTGGGCTTGGTGGTTCAGGGGCTGCTGCCCGGCCACAGGTACGGGGCGCATGTTCATCAGAAGGCGTGCGGCGCGACGGGTACGGCGGCCGGGCCGCATTACCAGAACGTGCCGGACCCGGTACAACCCTCTGTCGATCCGGCGTACGCCAATCCACACAACGAGGTCTGGCTGGATTTCAGTACGGACGCCGACGGCAACGGCCAGGCGTTCGCCGTCGTCGACTGGAACTTCCGAGCCGGCGGTGCCAGGGCCGTCGTGCTCCACGAGCACGGGACGAGTGGCATGCCCGGCGAAGCCGGATCCGCCGGTCCGCGGGCGGCCTGCATCACCGTTCCGTTCTCCTAATCTTGTGGCGAAGCCGAAGGCGGCGGTCGCGTAGCCGGTTTGCCACAGTCAGAGTCTCCGGTGCGTGGTGGATGAGCACCAGGACGCCGGACGGTGGCGTGACGCGGCCGTGCGGCGGGTTCAGCAGGGCGGTGCGGTCGTCGCGCCCCCGACTGGGGCGCCCGTCGGGCAGCTTGTCGCCGTGGTCGAGGCGCCCGGGCTCGGCGACGGGGTCGGCGCGACCGTCGGGGAGGCGCCCGTCGGCTGCGATGGCCGGCTCGTAGGCGTGGCGCTCGGCTGCGCGCTCGCCGTGGTGGGTACCGGTGTCGCAGTGCCCGGGTCCGTCGGTGTCATCGGCTGTTCGTCGCCGACCGGGGGTGGGCTGGCCGGGCCGGGCCGAGCCGGGCCGGGCCGGGTGCCCGGCGTCCACAGCGGAGCACCGGCCGGCGGCTGGTTCGCGGGGCCGCCGGGGGCCGCCGGGCCGAACGACGGGGCGGGGGCGGCCGGTTCCACCTGGGGATCGGAGCCGCCGGCCCCGATGAGCGCGGCGACGAGCCCGACGAGCCCGACGATTCCAGCGAGCAGGACGACCGGCAGCGCTCCGTGCGCGCCCGGTGCCTGCCGCCGCCAGGACGCCGGGAGCCGGCCGAGCAGCATGCCGAGGAGCCCGCCGTCCGCCGGGTGTCGCGGCGGACCGGCTGCGCCGCCGTCGGCGGGATCCTGCACCGAGCCGTCCGCGCCCCGGCGGGGCACCGGGACGGTGCGCCACGACTGGTCGTCGCCCGGCGGTGGCGTCGGCCGGTTGGCCAGGGGATGGGTCGGCTGATCGGGCCGGTCAGGGTCCAGCGGCGCGCCGTTGCTGTTGCTGCCGTTGCCGGGTCCCGCGCTCAGCGGCGGGCGGGCCTGCCAGGGGGTGAGGGCCAACGCCGCAGCCCGGTCGGCGTCGGCCGGGGTGCGGACCGCGGAGTCCGAGACCAGGCTGCGGACCAGTTCGGCGGCGCTCGGGCGCTCCTCCGGCCGACGCCCGAGCGCCGCGCGCACCAGCGGGGCGAGCTTCACCGGCACGCCGGCGATGTCGGGTGGTCGGTCCTCGCGCATCCTGGTCAGCACGTCGGACTGCTCGGAGGCGAACGGCGGATGTCCCGTCGCCGCGTACGTCACGCAGGCGCCCCAGGCGAACACGTCGGCGGGGGGCCCGGCCCGTTCCCCGCGCAGCTGCTCGGGCGCCATCCAGGCCAGCGTGCCAATGAGAATCCCGGTGCGGGTGTGGCTGGGGATCCCCGAGGCCCGCGCGATGCCGAAGTCGATGACCTTCGGGCCGTCCCAGGCCAGCAGGATGTTCGAGGGCTTGAGGTCGCGGTGCACCACTCCGGCGGCATGGATGGCGATCAGCGCGTCGGCGAGTCCCACGCTGAAGCCGTGCAGCAGCCGTTCCTCCAGCCGGCCGTGGCGCAGCACCGCGTCGGCGAGGCTGGTGCCCTCCACGTATTCGGTCGCCAGCCACGGCGACGTGGCCTCGGGATCGGCGTCGAGTACCGCCGCGACCGCCCGGCCGTGCACCCGGCGGGCGGCGGCCACCTCGCGGCGGAACCGTTCCCGGAATTCGGGGTCGTCGGCGAACCGGGCGTCGGGAACCTTCACCGCGGCGGCCCGGCCGTCGGCGTTGAAACCGAGGTACACGGTGCCCATGCCGCCAGCGCCGATCCGGTTGTGGATCGTGAACGGGCCGACGTGGCGCGGGTCGTCGTCAACAAGCGGGGTCAGCATCGTGCCGCCTGTCCTGATCGCCGCGTTCGGTTCCGCGTTCGGTTCCGCGTTCGGCCGTGAGACTCGGAATGCCGGGGCTCACCCGAAAGCTCACTCCTTCGTCGGCGGTGGGCACGGGCCGAGGCCCGATGGCCGCCGGCCCGCGCCGCACCGGTGTCCGTGGGTCGACGGCATTCACAGCGTCATTCACAGCGTCCACGGCATCCGCGACGTCCACGGCCCCGCGAGACCCCTAACCCTGAACCGTAATGCTTCCAGCGCAGCGATGTGCGGCTGGGCGCGGAGGCGGGCGCCTCGGGTCCGCCACCCGCCACCGCCATCCGCCACCCGCCATCCGGTACCGCCCGCCGCCACCCGGACCCCGGCGGACGGCCCTACCGTCGGCTGCCGGAGACATTCGGGTCGCTCGGCGGAATCTTGTCCAGGGTGGAGAAGATTGTGCCAGTCCAGCGGAAGCGGACGTCGGCGTGGCCCGACGGGGCATCGACCGGGTCCCGCGGGTCGTAGGTGGCATAGCGCAGCACGACCTCATGATCGTTGCGCTGGCGCTGGAGGGTGATGCGCGCGCTGGGTGCCTTCGTGTCCGTGCCACGGTACTCACCGTCGGCGAAGACGAAGGCGAGCTGCCGGGGGGTGTCCCCGGCCGGCTGGCCGGTGCCGATCACTACGTTCAGTCGCCGGTCGGCCGCGTAGGTGCTCATGTCCGGCTCATAGCCCTTCCGGCGCACCGTGGCGGCGGCGTCGGCGGCGGACAGCGTCGCCACCGTGGTCGCCACCGTGGTCGCCACCGGTGTCGGGCTCGCTGACGCCGACGCCCGCGCCCGCGCCGATGCGGGCCCGGTTGTGGCGGGCGGCGCGGCGGCCTGCAACGGACCCGTCGTCCCGGCGGCCTGCAACGGACCCGTCGTCCCGGCGGCCGTCCCCGCCGTCGCCAGCGGGTCTGGCGTCGACCCCGTGATGGTGGGCGTGTCGTCGCTACGGTTGAGCACCAGGGCCGCCGCGAGGCCCCCGCTGAGCAGCACCGCGAGCAGCGCGGCCACCGCCACGACGGCTCCACGCCGCCCGCCGCCCCCGCTCCCGCCTCTGCCCGACCCGACGCGCCACCCGTCGTCCTCCCAGCCGTCAGCGCCGTGGCTCACGGTCGGCGGGGCGGACGCGCGGTGGTGGGCGGACGCGCGGTGGTGGGCGGACGCGCGGTGGTGGGCGGGATCGGGACCGTAGCCGGCGTCGCGGTACCCCCCGTGGGGACCCTCGCCGTCCGGCGGGGTCGGCGGCAACGACCACCAGCGGGCCAGCGCCGTCTCGCTGGCCCGGTCCGATTCGGCGGGGGAGCGGACGTCGTGGCCGACCAGTCGGGCGAGCAGCTCGGTGGCGGCGGGGCGGCGCGCCGGCTCCTTGTCCAGGGCCGCCCGCACGACGCCGACCAGGGACGCGGGCAACCCGTCGAGGTTGGGCTCCGCGGTGAGGATCTGCAGGCCGATCGCCTCCGCCCGTTCGCCCCGGAAGGGGGGCCGGCCGGCGGCGGCGAAGGTGACGCAGGCCCCCCAGGCGAAGATGTCGGCCGCGGGTCCGGCCCGCTCGCCGCGCAGCTGCTCGGGCGCCATCCAGACCAGGGTGCCGATCAGCATTCCCGTCCGGGTGTGGCTCGTGTTGTCCCCGGCGCGGGCGATGCCGAAGTCGATGACCTTCGGGCCGTCCCAGGTGAGCAGGATGTTCGCCGGTTTGAGGTCGCGGTGCACCACCCCGGCGGCATGGATCGCGACCAGGGCGTCGGCCAGACCGACGGCGAGTCCCTGGACCAGTCGATCGTCGAGCTGGCCGCGGGTGGCGACCGCGTCCGCCAGGTTCCTGCCCTCGACGTACTCCGTGGCCATCCACGGCCGTTGCCCGGTCAGGTCGGCGTCGAGCACAGCGGCGACGGCGCTGCCCCTGACCCGGCGGGCCGCGTCGACCTCGTGCCGGAAACGGGACCGGAACTCGGGATCGTCGGCGAGTCCGGCCGACGGCACCTTCACGGCCGCAGGCCTGCCGTCGGTGCCGAAACCGAGGTAGACGACGCCCATCCCACCCGCGCCGATGCGGTTCGCCAGCCGGTAGGGGCCGATGCGTCGGGGATCGTCCGTGGTCAGGGGCGTCAGCACGCCGCTTGCCTTCTCTCCGTCGTCGGGTGTCGGGGTAGCCCGGGTGTCGGGGTGGCCCGGGTGTCGGGGTGGCCCGGGTGTCGGGGTAGCCCGGGTGTCGGGGTGGCCCGGCGGTTCCGGCGCACCTCGCGACGGTGCGGGGTGGAGATGCGCCGATTGTCTCCCGTGCCGTCCCCTGCACTCATCTGACGGCGTTGCCTTCGCTCTGTGTCAAGTGTCCGCCACTTTATGTGTGCGGTGTGGTCGACGCGCCGCTCGCGGTGTGGTTGACGCGTCGCCGCTACGCCCTGACGACCTTCGCGCGAAGATTTGTCCAATGCTTGGTATGGAACGAAAGAATTAGAGGTTGTAGCGTAATCTTGCAGGGATATTTTCGTAAGAAGATCGACGTCGCCGAGACGGCTCGTGGGATGGCGACGGGATCCGGATGAAAGTGGTCCGGGGGAGGAGAGCGGGATGGTCGTCCCCTTGCGGTCAGCCCAGCCCTTGCGGTCAGCCCAGGTGTCTGCGTCCGGTGCCCGGTCGGCGGACGCGATGCCGGYGGAGGGGCTAGCGGCGGACGCAGTGCTGAGCACGCTCGGTCGTCACGTCCTCGTCGACGGCTTCGACCTCGTCTGCGACCTGGCGATGAGCCGCGGCAGCGTGCTCGTCGACGCCCGTGATGGGCGGCGCTATCTCGACCTCTACAGCTTCTTCGCCTCGGCGCCGCTCGGGATCAACCCGCCGGACCTCGTCAACGACGCGGGCTTCGTCGCCCGGCTGGGCCGGGTGGCGGTCAACAAGCCGGCGAATCCGGACGTCGCCACCGTCGCCTACGCCGAGTTCGTGCGGACCTTCGCCCGGGTCCTCGGCGATCCGCAGTTGCCGCATCTGTTCTTCGTCGAGGGYGGGGCCCTGGCGGTGGAGAACGCGCTCAAGTGCGCCTTCGACTGGAAGAGCCGGCACAACGCGGCACACGGCCGTCCCGCGGCGCTCGGCCGTCGGGTTCTGYACCTGCGGAACGCCTTCCACGGACGCAGCGGCTACACCCTCTCGGTCACGAACACCGATCCGGTCAAGACCGAGCGTTTCCCCGTCTTCGACTGGCCGCGCATTGACTGCCCGGCGATGATGTTTCCCTGCGTGGGGCCGGCCCTCGACGCCGTGATTGCCGCGGAACGTGTCGCGCTCGGCCAGGCCGAGGCCGCCTTCGCCGCCCATCCCCACGACATCGCCTGCTTTCTGGCCGAACCGATCCAGAGCGAGGGCGGGGACAACCACCTGCGGGCYGAGTTCTTGGCCGCGATGGCCGCGCTCTGCCGGCGCCACGACGCGCTGTTCGTGCTCGACGAGGTGCAGACCGGTGTCGGCGCCACCGGCTCGGCGTGGGCCTACCAGCAGCTCGGCCTGCGCCCGGACGTCGTCGCGTTCGGTAAGAAGGTCCAGCTCGGCGGGGTGATGGCCGGCCGGCGGGTCGACGAGGTCGCCGACAACGTCTTCCGCGTGCCCGGGCGGATCAACTCCACCTGGGGTGGTGGCCTGGTGGACATGGTCCGCGCCACCCGCATCCTGGAGATTATCGAGGCACAGGGGCTCATGGCCCGGGCCGGCGAGCTCGGCGTGGGCATGCTTGCCGGGCTGACGGAGCTCGCGGCCCGCCACTCCCGGCTGCTGCGTAATCCCCGTGGGCGCGGTCTGCTCTGCGCGGTGGACCTGCCGGGCAGCGCCGTCCGGGACGAGGTGCTGCGGCGGCTGCGGGTGCGCGAGGGAGTCCTCGCGCTGCCCGCCGGGGAACGGGCCATCCGGTTCCGACCGGCGCTGACGGTGAGCGCCGAGCAGCTCGCCGCCGGGATCGCGGCCCTCGGCCGGGTCCTCGACGGACTGCCGGGTGGTGGATTGGACGGGCTGGGCGGATCCGATGGGCCGGGCGGATTAGATAGGCCGGATGGACCCGGTGGACCGGATGGGGGATCGTCATGACGCTGGTACGGCCACGGCGGGTTGGTGCGCTCATTGGCGGACGTCCGCGGGACGGACGTCCGCGGGACGGGTGCGCGCCGCCCGGCGCGGCCGAAGCGGAGCTCACCCCGGTCCGGACGGTGCCCTCGACCAACCCGGCCCGGCTCGACGACGTGGTCGCCGAGGTCGAGCTGGCCGGCCCGGAGACGATCCTTGCCGCCGCGGTGGCGGCCCGTGACGCCCAGCGCACCTGGGCAGACGTGCCGGCCCCGGTCCGGGGAAGCGTGATCGGCAATCTCGGCCGGCTCGTCGCGGACAACGCCGCCGCGCTCGCCCGGCTCGTCACCCGGGAGATCGGCAAACCGGCGGCCGAGGCTCGCGGCGAGGTCCAGGAGATCATCGACACCTGCGAGTTCTTCCGCGGCGAGGGACGCCGGCTTTACGGCGAGACCGTTCCCTCCGAGATGCCGGACAAGCAGCTGTTCACCTTCCGGGAGCCGGTCGGGGTGATGATGGTGATAACAGCGGGGAACTTCCCGGTGGCGGTGCCGTCCTGGTACATCGTGCCGGCCCTGCTCGCCGGCGACACCGTGGTCTGGAAGCCTGCCGAGTACGCGGCGGCCTGCGCGCAGGCCCTGGTCGAGCTGATGGCCGCCGCCGGGGTTCCCGCCGGCGCGGTGAACCTCGTGCCCGCCGACGGCGCGGCGACGTCGCTCGGGCTGGAGCGGGCGCTGGCGGCCGGCGTCGTCGACAAGGTCGGCTTCACCGGATCCACCGAGGTCGGCCGGTTCATCGGCGCCCTGTGCGGCCGGTACCTGCAGTCGCCGTGCCTGGAACTCGGCGGGAAGAACCCGATGGTCGTTGCGCCCGACGCCGATCTCGACGCCGCCGTCGAAGCGGCGGTGTTCGCCGGGTTCGGCACCGCCGGGCAGCGGTGCACCTCGCTGGGTACGGCGATCGTGCACGAGTCGGTGCATGCCGAGTTCGTGCGTCGGCTCGACGCCGCCGTGTCCGCGGCGGTCGTCGGCGATCCGACCCGGGACGTGCTGTACGGGCCGCTGCTCGACGCCCGGTTCGCGGCCGGGTTCGCCGACCATCTCGACCTGATCCGGGACCATCACCGGATCTTCGGGTCCACCGCGGTGGGACGGATCACGTCGGCCGGTTTCGGGACGTCGGCCGGTTCATCGACGCCGTTGACACCGGCAGGGCCGGGAAGGTGGCCGGGCGGACCGCGTCGCGGCTTCGTCGGCGATCCCGACTCCGGGCTGTACTACCACCCGGTGGTGCTCGACGGCGTGCGCCCGGACGACGAGGTGTTCCGCGAGGAGACGTTCGGTCCGATCATCGGCGTTACCACCTACCGCAGCCTCGACGAGGCCATCGACCTGGCGAACCTGCCCGGCTACGGGCTGTCGTCGTCGATCTACACCGGCGATGCGGCGAGCGCGTTCCGGTTCCGGCGGGGGGTGCGGGCCGGGATGGTCAGCGTCAACTCCTCGATGTCGGGCGCGGAGGCCCACCTGCCCTTCGGTGGCAACGGGCGGTCCGGTAACGGAAGCCGCCAGTCCGGTCGCTGGGTCCTCGACCAGGTCACCCGATGGYAGTCGATGAACTGGGACTACTCCGGCAGGTTGCAGAAGGCCCAACTCGACACGGCCGTGCCCCCGGCCGACCTGTCCTTCCGCCTGTCGGACCCGTGACGTTCCGACTGAGACGGGTGCCGTGCTGCCGTGCTGCCGTCTCGCCGTGCTGCCGTGCTGCCGTCTCGCCTCATGGACCCGATGGGGTTTTCTCGACGATGCGGAACAACGCGGCTGGTCACGGCGGATCGGGGCGTCCGGAGGTTCCGCCGTCCCGGTGCGTTGTCGCATCTCGCCGCATCCAGGACTGGGCCCCGGCGCCGGGCGCCGGTCCGCGCCATAGTCGGCGCATGCCAGACCTGGTGATGCAACCGATGCCCGGGATGCGGCCGACCCCCGGCACACGACGGGCCGGCCGCCGGGAATGGGCCGGTCTCGCCGTACTCGCCCTGCCCTGCCTGCTGCTGTCGATCGACGTGACCGTGCTGTACTTCGCCCTGCCGTTCATCACCGCACGCCTCGCCCCGAGCGGCGCCCAACTGCTCTGGATCGTCGACATCTACTCCTTCGTGCTCGCCGGCCTGCTGATCACGATGGGGACGGTCGGCGACCGGATCGGGCGTCGCCGGCTCCTGCTCTACGGCGCGGCCGTGTTCGGAACCGCGTCGGTACTCGCCGCCTACGCCACCGGCCCGGTCATGCTGATCCTCGCCCGGGCGGCGATGGGCGCCGCCGGTGCCACCCTGATGCCGTCGACCCTCGGGCTCATCCGGGTCCTGTTCGTCGATCCGGACCAGAGGCGCGTCGCCGTCGCCATCTGGACGGCGAGCTTCTCCGGCGGTGTCGCGCTGGGACCGCTGCTCGGCGGCTTCCTGCTGGAGCACTTCTGGTGGGGTGCCGTCTTCCTGATCAATGTGCCGGTGATGCTCCTGCTGCTGGTGCTGGGTCTCGCGTTCCTGCCCGAGTTCCGGGATCCGCGTCCCGGCCGCTTCGACCTGACCAGCGCCGGGCTCTCCCTCGCCGCCGTCCTCAGCGCGGTCTACGGCATGAAGCRCATCGCCGAACACGGCTGGACCGCCGTTCCGATGACCGCCTTCGTCGTCGGTGTGATCCTGGGTGGCCTCCTTGTGGTCCGGCAGCGCCGGGTCGACCAACCGCTGATCGATCCGCGGTTGTTCGCGTCCCGTGCCGTGCGCACGGCGTTGGCCGTCAACGCCCTCGCCCTGTTCGCCCTCGTCGGGTTCAGCTTCTTCGCCACTCAGTACCTGCAGCTCGTGGCGGGCCTGACCCCGCTGGTCGCCGGACTGTGGACGATGTTGCCGGCGACCGCAATGATTATCTCTGTGCTGGCCGCCCCCCGGCTGCTGCGGCTGCTGCGGCTGGGCGGCGCGCTTGGCGCGGGGCTGGTCGTCACCGCGCTGGGATTCGGCATCGCCAGTCGGCTCGGCGTCTCCGGGGGTCTGCCGGTGCTGCTCGGCGCCTATGCCGTGCTGATCAGCGGGGTCGGTGTCGTCCTCACGATCTGCACCGACGTCGTGCTCGGCAACGCCCCACCCGAACGGGCGGGTTCGGCCTCCGCCCTGTCCGAGTCGGCCATCGAGTTCGGGGGCGCGCTCGGGGTCGCCGTTCTCGGCAGCATCGCCACCGCCGTCTACCGGAACGAGGTGCCGACGCGGGCACCGTCCGGCCTG
The DNA here is from genome assembly GCF_001983015.1 of Frankia sp. CcI156. NCBI lineage: Bacteria > Bacillati > Actinomycetota > Actinomycetes > Frankiales > Frankiaceae > Frankia > Frankia sp. CcI156. The sequence continues at coordinate 59,814 of NZ_MOMD01000013.1, read as the reverse complement.
CCCACGATCGCGGTCGACGCGGCGCGGGAGACCCTCGGCGGTGCGGTGGAGGTCGCCCACCGGCTCCCCGGCGGCCTCCACCCGGGTGGTCTTGGCGACATGCTGCTGCGGGTGGCACAGGAATGCTACGTCGACGCGATGTCGGTGACCGCCCTGATTGCCATGACGGTCATGGCGGTCACGGCCATCGCCGTCGTGGTGGTGCTGCGCCGGGACGCTGCGCCGTCGATGCCTGAATCGTCAACGGTCGGATCGTCAACGGCCGGGGACGCGGTCGCCGGGCGGGCCGAGAGCGTCGGCACCGAAGGGTCCGACCGTACGGTGGCGGACTCCGCCGCTCCCGGGGCATAGGCGTCGCTTCCGATCGTAGACGCCGCTCCCGGGCGGGCTCCCGGGCGGCATAGCCGGGTCAGCCGGCCGTCGACTGGCTCGGTGCGGTCGTGGGCGTCGGTGCGGTCGTGGGCGTCGGTGCGGTCGTGGGCGTCGGTGCGGTCGTGGGCGTCGGTGCGGTCGTGGGCGTCGGTGCGGTCGACTGGCTCGGTGCGGTCGTGGGCGACTCGAAGCGGGGCCGCAGGGGCATGCCGGCGGTGCCGGCGTCCGGCCGGACCGCGAGGGTCTGGTGGATCTGGGTCCGCCCGCTCTCGAAGCTCAGCGCCGATCCGGCCATGTAGAGCCGCCAGACGCGGGCCCGACCCGCCCCGACCATGCCGACCGCGGCCGGCCAGTTCTTCTCCAGCAGGCGTACCCAGGCCCGCAGGGTCAGCGCGTAGTGCTCGCGCAGGGACTCGACGTGGCGCGCCTCGAAACCGGCCGCCTGCATCAGGGAGACCATGACCCCGATCTCGTGTAGTTCCCCGTCCGGGAAGACGTAGCGCTGGAGGAAGTCGCGTCCCCTCGGCAACGGGACCGGGCCGAGGCCGGGCCGGGCCCGGCGGGCCCCCGCGGGGTCGCCGGGAAACGAGATGCCGTGGTTGAGCAGGCGCCCCCCGGGGCGCAGCAGCCGGTACAACTGGTCGAAGTAAGTCGGGAGCATCGCCCGGCCGACGTGTTCCACCATGCCGATGGAACTGATCGCGTCGAAGGGGCCGTCCGGGATTTCCCGGTAGTCCTGCAGGCGGATCTCGATGACGTCGGCGAGGTCCGCCTCGGCGACGAGGCGGCGGGCCTGCGTGGCCTGTTCCACCGAGATGGTCACCCCCACGCCGCGGACCCCGTGGTGGCGGGCGGCGTGGATCAGCATGCTGCCCCAGCCGCAGCCGATGTCCAGCAACCGCTCGCCGGGACGCAGGCCCAGCTTGCGGCAGACCAGCTCGTGCTTGGCGTTCTGGGCGGCGTCCAGGCCGACCTGCTCCGATTCCCACACCCCGCAGGAATAGGTCATCGTCGGGCCGAGGATGAGGCGGTAGAACGCATTGGACACGTCGTAGTGATGGGATATCGCCGCCGCGTCCCGGTCCCGGGTGTGCTGCCGGCCGCGCAGCCGGGCCTCCTCGGGCGGCGGGGCCGGCATGCGCGGGCCGAGTTCGCGCAGCAGGGTYGCGGCGGCGCGGGCGGTCGCGCCGGTCAGCCGCGAGCCGGCACCGGCGATGCCTCGGCGCACCGCGAGGGCGGCGAAGATGTCCCCCTCGACGTCGATCTCCCCGGCGACGAAGGCCCGCGCGAAGCCCAGCTCACCCGGGCGGAACAGAATGCGGCGCAGCGCCTCCGGCGAGCGGACCAGGATCCGGGTGGTGGTGTCCGGTCCCAGCACCGAGCCGTCCCACAGCGCGATCCGTACCGGCGGGTCGTCCCCGATCAGGCTCTCGAACAAGATGCGCGTCGCCCGCGCCACGTTCGGTGACCACTGCGGCTCCCGGCGCGGAATGGTCGCTTCGGCAGGGTCGTGCTCCGCCGGCTGTCGACTGATCGTCACGGCGCATCCTCCGGTTGTTACCTGGGCTCATCGTCCCCCGGAAACCTGCTGCCGCAACGGTGTCGGGTGTTGCATGTCCGTATCCCCGACGGGATCCTCGGTAGCGGGAATGCTCCGGTCCGTCCCGCGCCGCTCAGGCCACGGCGGAGGCGCCGAGCAGGGCCTTGAGGTCGCCCATGAGGGCCGGAGTGCGCTGGACCGTATGCGCGTCGTCGAACCGGAACACGGTGGTGCGGCTCGCGGTCTGCAGCCGCAGGTGCACTTCCGTCCGCCCGGGAGGGGCGCCGAGAACCTCCCGCAGCCGCTCCACCGTCAGCGGCGCACCCGCTGCTTGAGCGGGCGGGATTCCGGCGCGACGTACGCCTCGCAGCCGATGATGGGCTTGACGCCGGCCGCCGTCGCCTGCTTGTGGAAGTCGTAGGCGCCGTACATGTAGCCGTGATCGGTGATTGCGACCGCCGGCATCTGCTGGCGGAAGACCTCTTTGAGCATGTCCTTCAGCCGAGCCGCCCCGTCCAGTGTCGAGTACTCGGTGTGAACGTGAAGGTGGACGGAAGAGTTGGACCGTCAGACCTTCCCGCGCGCGCGGTCCGGACACCTCCGCCGTCGTGTCTGCCGGGTACTACGAAGCGATACCGCCGCGGTGCGTACCGCCGCCGCTCGGCGCCGCCACGGTCGTCCCCCGCACGGTCGTCCCCCGCACGGTCGTCCCCCGCACGGTCGTCCCCCGCACGGTCGTCCCCCGCGCCTCGGCGACGGCGGCCTCGATCACCGCGATCGTCCGCTCCACCTCGCCGTCCGAGGTCGACCAGTTGCTTACCGAGATGCGCATCGCCGTGCGCCCCCGCCACACCGTGCCGCTCACGAACGCCTCGCCGCTCGCCGTCACCGCGGCCGTGACCGCCGCCGTCAGCCGGTCGCCCTCCGCCCGCCCGGCCGCCGTCCGGTCGCCCTCCTGGTCTGCCACCACCCGGATCAGCACCTGGTTGAGCTCCACGACGCGGCCCGGGCCGGCTGACCCGGCTGACCCGGCTGACCCGGCTGGGCCGGCCACCGAGTTCAGCACCGTCACCCCGGGAAGAGCGGCGAGCCGCACGGCGAAGCGGTTGGCATACTCGCAGCACCGGTCCACCAGATCGCGCAGCCCCGCCCGGCCGAGCGAGCGCAGCGCCGCGTATACGGCGAAGGCCCGTGCCCGGCGGCTGAACTCCGGTGTCCAGTCGACCGGGTCGAGCCGGCCGGCGGAGTCGAGGACGAAGTAATCCGCCGAGACCGACATCGACCGCCGGTGCGCCTCGCGGTCCGCGATGAGCGCGATCCCGCAGTCGTACGGGACGTTGAGCCACTTGTGGCCGTCGGTCGCCCACGAGTCGRCCCGCTCGACCCCGGCGACGWGGGCGCGCCGGGACGCCGCCGCCGACACCGCCGCCCACAGCCCGAACGCACCGTCCACGTGTACCCAGGCGCCGTGTTCGCGGGCCAGCGCGCACACCTCCTCGAAGGGGTCGAACCCGCCGGTGTTGACCTCCCCCGCCTGGGCGATCACGATCGTCGGCCCGCTCCCGCCGCTCTCGTCGGCAAGGGCCGCCCGCAGCGCCTCGGGGCGCATCCGCCCGAGTTCGTCGGCCTCGACGGCGATCGTCGCGCGGGTGCCGAATCCGAGCAGGCGCAACGCGGCGTCGACGGTGGCGTGCCGGGCGGCACCGACCAGGACCCGCACGGGCGGCGCCCCGGCGAGACCGTCCGTCTCGACATCCCAGCCGGCCCGCGCCAGCACCCGGTGCCGTGCGGCCGCCAGGGCGGTCACGTGCGCCATCTGGGTGCCGGTGGTGAACCCGACGGACACCCCCGACGGCAGGCCGAGCAGTTGCGCGATCCAGCGGCCGGTCAGCGCCTCGACGGCGCTGGCGGCCGGGGAGAGGGAGGCCAGGGCGGCGTTCTGGTCCCACACGACGGTGAGCAGGTCGGCGGCGAGCGCCGCCGGCAGGGTCCCGCCGACGACGTAGCCGAAGAAGCGGCCCGAGCCGGTCGCGGTGAGGCCGCCGGCCACCGCGTCGACCAGGGCGTCGATGACCGCCACCGGGTCGCTCGGGCCTGCCGGCAGCGTGTCGCCGAGCCGGCGGCGGACCTGCTCGGCGGTCAGGCTGGGGCCGACCCGACGATCGGCCAGACCCGCCAGGTAGGCGTCGGCATGCCCGGCGGCGGCGCGCAGTGCCGCGCGGAGCGCGTCAACGGGCGGCATGCCTCGCATCGGTGGATCTCCTCGTCCGAGATGGATGATCGTTCGCCAGCGGGTCCGATGCCCGGCGGCGTCAGTCGGCCGCCACCGCCGCCGCCGGGCGTGCGCCGCCTCCCGGCCCAGCCAGTCCAGCACCAGCTCGGCGGTGAGCCTTCGCCTCAAGCATCGGCATGTGGCCGAACCTGTCGAGGATCTCCACCCGCCAGTCCGGGCGTTCCGCGGCGACATGGCGTGCCACGCCCACCGGGATCAGCCGGTCGGCGGAGCCGTGGACGAGCAGCGTCGGTTGCCGGACGGTGCGGACCATGTGCGCGAGCGAGGCCGGGCGCACCAGTGACCAGACGACCGAGCGCGCCGCTCCCACGTACGCCTGGTCCGCGCCGGGGATCCCGCCGCGCTCGCTCTGCGCGCGCACCATCGCCGCGATCGCCGCCGGCGGGACGCGGCCGGGGTCGGCGCAGAGCCGCCGCAGGTTCTCGTCGACGAGCTGGTGGGGGGTGTAGCGGCCGCGGCGGTACGCGAGGACCGCCGCGGCGAGGCGGGGGACCGGCAGACCGGGGTGAGCAGTGGGGCGAAGGCGAGCCAGGGGAGGTGGGAGCCGCCGAGACCGTGCGCGCACAGCAGCAGCGGGCCGTCGGGTGGCCCCCCCGAGGTCGACGTAGTGCACCGGCCCGTCCAGCTGGGCCCAGAACGACCGGTGGTTCTCCCGRCCGAACGGGTCCGCCGAAACCGGGGGTGTGGTCACCGGGGGTGTGGTGACCGAGGGGGCGGTCACGTCGCGGCTGCTCATGCTGTGACGGTAGGACGACGCTCCTCGTGGCCGACAGACCCGCCAGCGGTGAAGCCGACGGTGAAACAGCAAGGCCGGCCGCCCGACGGCGGCCGACCTCCAGAAGTCACAGTGACCGGGAGGCGCCGAGCCGGAGCCGGTTCGGGTTTGCGACGGACCCGAACGAGAATGTCTCCGTGGCCGGCTCGAAGACCTCCGCGCCGTCGAGGACGCCGGAGCCGGTCTCCCGCTGACCTGGTAGGGAAAGCCCCGGGACCAGGTGGGTCGTCTCATCCTGTTCCATGCGCAACGCTCCTTCCATCGTTACCGACACCTGTCCCTAAAACGGTATCGAGTGGACGTGGCGCGCAAAGTCTCCAAGTGATCCTGGTCACACCACAAATCCGAACGATGGCGATGCGTTGCGCCCTTCATTGGCCGTCGGATGGCCCTGGCATGCGCGGATCGTGCGCAGAGCATGCGCGAGCCGTTGGTCAGGCGCGTTCAACCGGCCAACCGGCCCGGTCGAAACCGGGGCCGGTCGGCCGGAGCCCGCGGCCGGGGCGGGACGTCCGGTCGGGCCCGCAGGGGCGCGCCGGAGCCGGCGGTCAGGCTGTCGGTGCCGGTGCGGTGGAGGCCGTTCCGGGAGCGGCGCCCCGGCGCGGCGGGCGGCCGTGCCCGGTCGCCGGCCGCCCGAACCGGTGCCCCTCTCGCCGGGCGGGCCGGTGCTCGTTGCCGCGAGGCGTACCGCCGCCGCGCGGTCCCCGCCCGCCGCCCGTGCGGGCTAGCGGGATCTCGTCCTTGCTGATCCGGGGCGCGGGCGGCCCGGCGAGCTCGAGCACGATCGGATCGTCGGCGGTCGTCGGGATCGGCCTCGCCTCGATCCCGACGGCGCGCAGCAGCCCGCGCACCTTGCCGCGTTCGGCGGGCAGGGTGACGAGCACGTCCGCACCGTCGGCGCCGGCTCGGGCGGTCCGTCCGCCTCGGTGCTGGTAGGTCTTGGCGTCCTCCGGCGGACCGAGGTGCACGACGAGCCGGATGCCGTCAACGTGGATGCCGCGGGCGGCGACGTCGGTGGCGACCAGCACCCGGTAGAAGCCGTCGGTGAAACCGGCCAGCGCCCGGGTCCGCGCCCCCTGTGGCATTCCGCCGTGCAGCGGCTCGGCCGGCACCCCGGCCCGGCTCAGCGACTCGGCCACCCAGTCGGCGTCACGCTGGGTGCGCACGAACACCAGGGTGCGCCCCGAGCCGCCGGCGAGCGCGGTCACCAAGGCGACCTGCGCGGCCCGGTCGACGGCCTCGAGCGCGTGCCGGGCGAGCGTGGTGACCTGGGAGACCTCGGAGTCCACCGCGACCAGGACCGGGTCGGGCAGGTAGTCGCGCACGAGCACCTCGACCTCCCGGTCGAGCGTCGCGCTGAACAGCAGCCGCTGCCCGTCCGCCGGAGTGGCGTCGAGCAGTGCCTTCACCGCGGGCAGGAAGCCGAGGTCACACATGAAGTCGGCCTCGTCCAGGACCGTGATCTCGATCCCGTCCAGCACGCACGCGCCGCGCTCCACCAGATCGGTGAGCCGACCCGGGGTGGCGACGACCAGGTGCACACCGCGGCGCAGCGCGGAGATCTGCCGGCTGATGGACGTCCCGCCGTACACCGGCGCGAGCCGGAGGTTGAGCGCCTTGGTCAGGGGCTCAAGCGCGTCGTTGACCTGCTGGGCCAGCTCGCGGGTCGGCACGAGGACGAGCGCACGGGGCCGGCGGGGCTGGGCCGGCCCCTGGCCGGCCAGGCGGGCGAGCAGCGGCAGCCCGAAGGCGAGCGTTTTGCCCGAGCCGGTCCGGGCCCGGCCGAGGACGTTCTCCCCGGCGAGGACGTCGGGCAGGGTCGATGCCTGGACTGGGAACGGGGCGGCGATGTCCCGGTCGGCCAGCGCCTTGATAAGCCGGCGGGGCAGGCCCGCGGCCTCGAAGGACTCGGCCGGCGGCCGGGGCTCACGCGTGGTGATGGTCGGTCCGGCCGGGCGCGCCGGGCCACCGGAACGGGAGCCGCTGTACCGCGGGCCGCGCCCGCCGGCGCCGCGGCCGCCACCCCGGGCCCCGCCACCGCCCGGACCGCCGCGGCCCCGGGCCGGGCGAGGCTGGCGCTGCGGGGCGTGCGACTGCTGGGAGCCGGGGGACTGCTGGCCCGGGTGGGACTGGGAGTTTCCGTACTGAGACAGAGGATCCGCCGATCAGGTCAGGGCCGCCATGGGTCCACCCGGACTGGATGAGGTGTCCCACACCAGTCCGCGTATCGTCCGGAGGCCGGGGGTACGGCCGGGTTTCGCGACCGGACCCACCGGCGGGTCATCCCCGCTAGGGCGCTCGCACCGACCTCGCACACCCGACCGTTCGGCCGGGCGCGGACGGCCTTGCAAGCCGTCGTTCTGTTCAAGGTACATCGCCGTTCCGCCACGCGGAGTGTGAGAGACGCCGATCCTGCGGCTGTACGTCTCGGGCTCACCCGCTGGTTCGTCCCGGGTTGCTCTTTCGGGCGAGCGGGTCGCCGGCCGCGGTGCGCAGTCCCCGGTCGCGGGCGGTGACGTGCCCGGCCCAGGCCACCAGGGTGACGACGCCGACGAGTGTCCCGTAAGCACCCACCACCCGCCCGGCCGCGCTGTGCCCCGCCGCGAGATTCACCACCGCGTCACCGAGCCCGAACACGACCGCGAGCCCGAGCCCGACCGCGAGCCTGAGCCTGGCGGGCGTCGCAGCCCGCCCGCCCGCCGCCGCGACGGTCCGTCGCCGGGTGGCCGACGGCCGCGACGTCCGACCGGCGTGCAGCGAGCTCAGCACGAGTGGCCCGAGGATCGCCGTGACAGCCAGCAGCTCCATGGTGGTGCTGCGGTGGGGCGTCACGAGGAACCAGGAGCTCACGGCGAACGCGGCGGTCGGACCGGGGGAGACCGGCCCCACGCACGTGGGTGGTTCCACCGGAGTGCCCGATCCCGCGGCGGTGCCCGGTCTCACCGGAGTGCCCGATCCCACGGCGGGGTCCGGCCCGATGGGGGCACCGGATCCGAMCCGGCAGCCCGGTCCGACCCCGGCGTCCGCGAGGCTTGGACGAGGCGCGCTGAGTACGAGCAGCGGTGCGACCAGCAGGAGAAGGTAGTGGCTCCACACGATCGGGGAGGCGAGGATCGCGGCGGCGACGGCACCGGCGAACAGCAGCCGTTCGTCGTGGCCCCGCCGGGTGGCCGCCCAGCAGACCGCGAGGACGGCCAGGGCGCAGAGCCGGGCGATCGACGCGGCGGCCTCCATCGCGACACCGATGTTGACAAGCAGGCCGGTGAGGCTGAGCCCGTTCGGGGCCTCCGCCCGGGCGAGCGCGTCCAGCATGCCGACGTAGGTCGCTGTTCCCACCGGGCTGAGCAGCTCACCGGCCAGGAACAGGGCGCCGAGACCGGCGAGGGCCACCATCCAGGCCCGCAACCGGCGGGCGAGCAGCAGCCAGAGCAGCAGCGGCGCGAGAAACAGCTTGCTGTAGACGAGCAACGCGACGACGCCGCCACAGGTCCAGGGCCGGTCGCGTCGTTGCCAGGCCAGTGCCAGCCCCGCGAACAGCAACGCGTTGAGGGTGCCCATCTGCAGCCCGATGATGGTGCACGACGGGGCGATGACCAGCGCGTACACCCGCCAGTCCCGGGCGCCGGCGAGGTGGGTCCCGCCGAGCAGGGCGAGCACGGATCCCGCGACGAAGATGTCGTCCGCATGTGCCAGGCAGGACAGCGGCGCGAACGGCATCGCCGTGAGGTAGGGGTAGACGAACGCGAAGCCGGAGTACACCGCACCCGTGCCGGGGGCGGGATAGGGATCGAGCCCGTGCCGCACGGCCGCGCCGGCCCGCAGGAAGACGTCGACGTCGTAGTGGCCGATCCGGGTGATCAGTCCGAACCAGACCAGCATGATCAGTCCGACGACCGGCAGGGTGGGCCGACCGGGTGGCGTCGGCCATGACAGTCCCCGGACGAGCTGTCGGTTATCCGGGCCGGGCCGGCTCCCACGCTCGTCGCCACGGCGATCGTCCTCGTTGCCCCGCATGCTTCCCTCAGCTCCACCCGTTGCGTCAGAAGGCGAGTTCGGTGACCAGGTGGATGATCAGTCCCACGAGGGCGCCGACGACGGTGCCGTTAATCCGGATGAACTGCAGGTCGCGACCGACGTGCAGCTCGATGCGCCGGGAGGCCTCGTCGGGCTGCCAGCGGCCGACAGTATCTCCGATGACCGCGGCGATGTCGTCCTTGTGCCGGCACACCACGCGGGTGGCCGCGTTCGCCACGGTGTGGTCGACGGTGCGCGCCAGCTCCGGATCGGTGGCGAGCTGGGCGCCGAAGGCCGCGAGTTCGTCGGTCGCGCGGACCCGGGCCGTGCTGCCCGGATCGGAGGCAAGATCGAGCAGGATGCTCTTCGCCGTGGCCCACATGGCGGAGATCACCCGGTCGACCTCGGGATGGGCCAGGAGCCGGTACTTGATCTGCTCGACCTGCCGTCCCAGCGCCTCGTCGGTGCGCAGCCGGCCGGCGAAGCCGCGCAGGAACGCGTCCAGGGCGCGGCGTGCCCGGTGCTCGGGGTCGGTGCGCAGCGCCTCGGTGAAGCGCAGCGCCTCGCTGTACGCCTTGGCCGCGACCGCCTCGTCCAGCCACTTCGGAGACCAGCTTGGTGCCCGCTCCTGCACGGTGCGGGCGAAGACCTCCGGGTTCTGCTTCAACCACGTCTCGGCCTCGGTGACGATCACGTCGACCAGTCGATGGTGCAGCCGGTCCTCGACCACCCGTTCCAGCGCCATTCCGAGAGCCCCGGCCCAGGGCCGTTCGACGACGCGGGGCAGCACCGCCTTCTCGACGAGTTCGCGGACCAGGTCGTCGTTCATCCCGGAGAGCACCGCGATGAACCGCTCCGCCGCCTCGGTCGTGACCCGTTCGGCGTGCGACGGCTGGCGCAGCCAGGCACCGACCCGGGCGGACACTCCGATGCCGTCGATCTTCTCCCGGATCACGTCCTCGGCGAGGAAGTGGGTGCCGACGAAGTTCTCCAGACTCCGACCAAGCGCGTCCTTACGTCGAGGAATGATCGCCGTGTGCGGGATCGGGAGGCCGAGTGGGTGGCGAAACAGYGCGGTCACCGCGAACCAGTCGGCCAGTGCGCCGACCGCGCCCGCCTCGGTGGCCGCGGCCACGTACCCGATCCACCCCGGGCCACCGTGGGCCTGCCAGCGGGCGGCGAGGAGGTAGATCGTCACCACCGCGGCAAGCAGGCTGCCGGCGATGAGCCGCATCCGGCGAAGCCCGCGGCGCAGGCCCACCTCGTCGGTGGTGCCGCGCGCGAAGCCAGCCGACACCGGCCCGGAGACGCCCTCCGGATCGTTCATCGCCGCCCGTTCGGTCGGCAGCCCGTCCCGCCGCCCACTGAGATCCTCCTGCTCGTTCCGCCAGCCGGATCGGCGCGGACCGACCAGGCTGGCGGGCGAGCCTGGCGGTGCCGGACGCGGCGATCCTCGGCCACCTTATGCGGGAGCACCGCCCATCCGGACCGGCGTGGGGATCATTCGGTCTGGCGCCGGATCCGTTGCTGGATGACGACCAGATCGACGATGGYGACGAGGGCGAGAAAGGCGAGGAAGGCGGCGCCGGCTGTCTGCCCCCGGACGGCGAAGAAACCGGCGAAGACCCCGCAGAACACCAGGCCGAACGCAGCGAGGACGCGGCGTAGCCCGAATGCGCTGTGAGCCGGGGGGAACCCCCCCGGACCGGAGGAGCCGCAGGAGAAGGCGCGGCGCCACCAAGGCCGGTGCCCGAGGGCACTACCCCGGTCGCGTTGGTGCGGCAGGGAATGGGTCACAGACACCGGTATGCCCCGCCCGGACGGGGCGAACCGGTCGCCCTCGTCGCCGTTGCGGGGATGGTCCTCCCGGATCGCACGGACGGCATCGAGCGGGCGGACACCGACGTCGGTCAGCCCTCGGGTGGTCGGTCAACCCTCGGCTGCCGACGTGCCGTGGCGGCCCGGCAGCCTGGCGGTCATCGCGGATCTCGCCTCGTCGCTGACGAGGCGCTCGGTGAAGATCGAGCTTTCGACGTCGATGCGCGCCAACACCTCCGGTGTCCCGCCGTCGTGCAGCAGGGCGCGAGCTGCCGCGAGCGCCTGCGGCGGCTGGGCCAGCAGCGCCGCCACCCGGTCGTCGACCCGGGCGCGTAGCGCTTCGGCGTCGGGAAGTACCTCGGTCACCACCCCCAGTCGGGCGGCCTCGGCCGCTCCGAGGGACTCGCCGAAGTAGACGAGGCGGGCAGCGATGGCTGGTCCGACCCGGCGGGGTAGCAGGAGGGTCGACCCGAACTCGGGGATCACCCCCAGGTTGACGAACGGCATCCCGAGAGTGCTGCGCTCGGTCGCGTAGACCAGGTCGCAGTGCAGCAGCAGCGTGGTCCCGATGCCCATCGCGGGCCCGTCGACCTCGGCGACGAGAAGTTTCGTGCTGCGGGCCAGCGTCCGGATGAAGGTCAGCGTCGGACCCTCCGCCCGGAGGGCGTCGGCGGCCAGAAAGTCGACCAGATCGTTGCCGGCGGTGAAGGATCCGCCGCTGCCGGTCAGCCGGATGACCCGGATCTCCGGGTCGGTCTCGGCCTTGTCGAACGCCTCCGCGAGGGCGAGGTACATCGCCTGGGTGAGGGCGTTGCGTTTCTCCGGGCGGTTGATCCGTACCGTCAGCGCGCCCTGGCCGGGTTCGCTCTCGATCTGGCTGCTCATCCGTGTCTCCTCACCGGTCCGTCGGGTTCCCTGGCCCGGCCGTGCTCCCGACCCGGCCGTGCCCGGGGGCGTCAACCGTGCCCGGGGGCGTCAACCGTGCTCAGGGGCACAGTGCCACCGGCTGGCCTCGGGTGAAAGTAGTTGTGCCACCTCCGCCGCTTCCGTGACCTCCGCCGCTTCCGCCAGCCGGGGCCTCGCTCGGCKATTAGCGCAGCAGTTCAGCAGTTCAGCAGCAGCTCATTGGACGGGAGTTGATGGGGAGGTCTGTCGTGGAGTTGTTGTGGAGTGATTGAAGCTTCGGCGGACCGGGTAGGGCCTGATCGGCAATCGTCGACGCCTGATCGGCAATCGTCGACGGGGGTGACTGCTGGGGCGGGGTGACCCAGTTCCCGTCGCCAGGTGTCTGCAATGTCTACAACGTCTGCAATGTCCACAATGGAACCACTCTTCATGATCTGGCAAGAGGTGGGAGCTGCGGCCCGGGCGGGGGTCGGGTGGGCTGCGAGGGTGTGATCTGTGTGGCCTCGGATCGTGCGATGTGCTTCCAGCAACATGCCAACATGTGATGTGTTTGCGTTGTCGAGCGCGGTGCGACCGGTTGATCGGAGCCTTCGTGGCCGCGGAGGATCTGCGCCGGTTGGCGTCGACTGCTGCCCGTCAGTGCTAGTTCATGCGCATCGTCGTTGTTTGGTCCGGGCTGCGCTCATGTAATTCGGGGCGGGTTCTGGTTGCGCGTTGCGCGCCCGCGAATGTTCGTCACCCGGTGCTACCTCGCCATCCTTTTGCGTTGAAGGCGGGTGCCCCCAGTCGGGCTAGTTCTTCACCCGCTACAGTTGTCCGCGCCCCCGGAACATTCACCCGATGTCCGGACCGCCTACTCCAATGCGCTGGCCCGGTGTTGTCGTCTGTGGTCTTCCGGTGACATGTCCCGATGGAACTCGACTACTCACCCCCGCACACGAGGCACTCGACTCCCGGGTGCCGGACGAGAGGACCGGATGCTCCAGAATTGGCCCATCCGCTCGWAGCTAGTGGTGATTCTCGTCGTCCCCCTGGCTGCGCTCGCGGTACTGAGCGCGATACAGGTGCGGGGGAACGTCGACAACGTGCGGGTCGCCAACCGCATCAAGGCACTCGCCGACTTCTCGATCAAAAGCAACGAGCTGGTCCAGGCCCTGCAGGTCGAGCGGTACGCCACGAACTCCTATGTCGGTTCCAACTACATGGCCGTCGCTCAGGAGCAGGCGGCGCTCGCCGCCCGCGGCCCGGTGGACAAGGCCCTGGCCGTCTATCGGGYCGGTGAGGCGGCGCTGCCCGCGGCGGGTCGTGACACCCTGGCGACCACGCTCGCGTCGATCTCGGAACGCCTCGGCAAGCTCTCTGCGCAGCGCAAGGCGATCGACGCGCACCAGGCGCAGGTGGACCAGAACATTGCTTTCTACTCGGGTGCCGTGGACGATCTCCTCGCCCTCAACGCCCAGGTGGCGGCCGGAAGCCGCAACACCTCGCTGGTCAACGGTGCCACCACACTGGTGAGTATCGCGCAGGCCAAGGAACAGGTCGCCCACCAGCGCGGCGCCGTCGTCCGCGTGATCCTCCTCCAGCAGACGGATGCGGCCACGCTGCGGGAGATCCAGACCAGGAGCGGGGCGGAGGACGCCTGGCTGGCCCAGTTCCGCACCACGGCCACGGCGGAYGAGCAGGAGTTCTACAACGTGACGGTCGGCCGGACGATCTCGGCCGCCGCGACATTGCGTGACGGCACGGTCAACGCCGTGCAGAACGGCCAGCCGCTGACCGTTACCCCGCAGATCTGGCTGGAGGCCTCCGACGCGAAGATCAATGCGATGCGGCAGGTCGAACGCCGGATCGCGGCCGACCTCGCAACGACCAGCGCGAAGATCGCCAGTTCGGCCACCCGCGACGCGCTCCTCAGCGGTATCGGCGTGGCGCTGGTGCTCGTGGTGTCGGTGGTGATTTCTCTCCTGGTGGCGAGCCCGATGATCCGGGACCTACGCCGACTGCGCCGCGGCGCCCTCGAAGTCGCGAACGAGCGGCTGCCCGGGGTCGTCGACCGTCTGCACCGCGGGTCGCCGGTGGACGTGGCCGAGGAGGAATTCCCGGTCGAGGTCCGGAGCAAGGACGAGATCGGTCAGCTCGCCGAGGCGTTTGGCACCGTGCACGCGGTGGCCGTGCGGACCGCGGTGGAGCAGGCCGCGATGCGCAAGAGCATCGGGGACACGTTCCTCAACCTCGCCCGCCGCAGCCAGGCACTCATTCACCGCCAGCTCAAGGTGATCGACGCCCTGGAGCGCAAGGAGACCGACCCGGACGAGCTGGAGGAGCTCTTCCGTCTCGACCACCTCGCCACCCGCATGCGCCGGCACGCCGAGGACCTCATCGTGCTGTCCGGCTCCAAGCCGGCCCGTGGTTGGCGCCGGCCCGTCCCGGTCAAGGACGTCGTCCGTGGCGCCGTCGCCGAGGTGGAGGACTACACCCGGGTGCAGGTGATGTCGATCGACGGAGGGGCCATCAGCGGTCACGCCGTCGGTGACGTCATCCACAYGCTCGCCGAGCTGATCGAGAACGCCACCTCCTTCTCTCCGCCCCACACGCCGGTGCATGTCTCCGGGCACGAGGTGTCGAACGGCTTCGTGATCGAGATCGAGGACCGCGGGCTGGGCATGAGTCCGGAGGAGTTCGACGCCGTGAACGAGCGGCTGGCCAACCCGCCTCCCTTCGACCTGTCGACCAGCGAGCGTCTCGGCCTGTTCGTCGTCGGTCGGCTCGCCGAGCGGCATTCCATCTCGGTGAAGCTGCGGTCCTCGCCGTACGGCGGCACGATGGCGATCGTCCTGGTGCCGACCACGCTGCTGCGGCAGGTCGACACCGACGGGGAGGCCCGGCCGGAGCCCGCGCAGATCGCCCCGCCGCTCCCCATGACGCGGGTTCCGGCTCTCGACGGCCCGGCCATCGACGAGGACCGGTTCCGTGGGTCGCTGGTGGACGCGGACGGCAACCTCGCCGGTCCCCCCGCGCGCTCCGAGGACGCGGCCGCGGCTGCGCACGGTCAGGACGAGACGCTCATCGACGATCTGCCGGTCTTCGCCACGGTGCGATCGAGCTGGTTCGTCGCCGACCGCCCGCGGCACCGTTCCAACGGCAGGCCTTCGGACGCTCCGCCGCGTCCCTCGACCCCGCRCTCCGACCCGGACGGCGGGTCGGGCGGGAAGCCCGGCTCCCGCGACTTCGGTGACCCCCCGCCGCTGCCGTCGCGCCGTTCGCGTGGCGGCCGCAGGGCCGTGGGGGACCAGCCCCACCCCGCCGTCCCGGACCATCCCCAGACGCCCGGGTCGGACGACCCCGGCGGTCCGCCGGCCCGTCCGGGACAGGACACATCTTTCCGGGATGAACCCTTCCGGGAGGAGCCCTTCCGGGATGGCCCCTTCCAGGACGGACGGGACGTCCCCGGTCCGGGTGGCCACGACGGTGCGCCCGGCTCCGAGTATGGCGGCGACGGCGGACCCGGCAGCCGTGTCACCTCGCTGTTCGGTGACAGCCCCATGGCCAGGGAGCGGTCGCGCGGTGGTGAGCCCGGCTCCGCCGACCCGCGGGAGGCCACCCGAACCGATCCGTTCACCTCACCGCTGGGCCGGCCGGTGGGACGCTCCGAGGGATTCCAGCGCGAGGACACCCCCGCCATGGGCCAGACGGTCGTCCCCCTCGGACGCCCGGCGCCTTCGGCCCGTTCGGACGAGCCCGCTGACCCGGCCGGGCCCGGCGCGGACGGCCAGCTGCCCGTCGATTTCACCGAGGTGGGCCTGCCCAAGCGCACCCGGCGGGCCAGTCTCGCGCCACAGCTTCGTCGGGACACTCCCGAGGAGCGTTCCGGAATACTCGCCGCGCAACGGAGCCCGGAAGAGATCCGCAACATGATGTCGTCCTTCCAGAACAACTTTGGTCGTGGTCTGGCGGACGGCCAGGTTTCGAACGACGGTGACGATGTAGGAAAGGTGACCTGATGCGTCCGCTGGGGCCGTCCGAGAACATGAGCTGGTTGCTCAACAACCTCGTCAAGAAGGTGCCCGAAGTCACCTATGTGATTGCGCTTTCCTCTGACGGGTTGTTGCTCGCCACCTCGTACGGGATGGACCGGGCGACCGCCGACCAACTGGSCGCGGTGGCCTCCGGATTCAACAGCCTGGCGCGCGGCGCGGGTCGTTTCTTCGGGGGTGGAAACGTCCGGCAGACCATTGTCGAGATGGACGAGGGATTCCTGTTCGTCACCGCGGTCGKGGATGGATCGTGCCTRGCCATTCTCAGCAGCCCCGGCGCGGACATCGGTCTCATCGCCTACGAGATGGCGCTGCTGGTGACCCGGGTCGGCGAGTTTCTCACCCCGGAACTCCGGGCTCAGATGCAGTCCGCGCTGCCACTCTGACATCGGCCCGGCGATCGGGTGGGGGTCCGATCGGTTGGTGGGTCAGCCGGTCACCCCCTGCCATCACCGACCGGATGACAGCAGAATTCTCAAGGCAGGAGGACCGGTATGTCGCGCGATGATGAATGGTTCGACGAAGAGGCTGGTCCGGTCGTCCGCCCCTACGCTGTCACCGGGGGCCGGACACGGCCGACGAACCAGACGTTGGAGCTGGTCGCGTTGGTGACCACCACGCCCAACGGCCGGCTGATGATGCGGACGCTGGAGCATGAGCAGCGCGCCATCGCGCTGCTCTKCCAACGCGTGCAGTCGATCGTGGAGATCTCCGCTCGGCTGAATCTTCCGGTCGGGGTCGCGCGGGTCCTCGTCGGCGACATGCTCGACGCCGGCCTGGTGACCGTGACCCGACCGGCCCGACCCTCCGACCGCCCTTCCATTGCCCTCATCGAAAAGGTGCTCGATGGACTACAGGCCCTCTAGAACGGGGTCGCCGGAAACGGCGCCGCCGCATCCGGTAAAAATCATCATCGCCGGCGGGTTCGGAGTCGGAAAGACGACGTTCGTCGGTTCGGTGAGCGAGATTCAGCCCCTCACCACGGAGGCCGCGATGACGGCCGCAAGCATAGGGATCGACGACACCAGCGCGGTCGGTTCGAAGACGACAACCACGGTCGCGATGGACTTCGGTCGGATCACGCTTCTCGACAGCATTATTCTCTACCTTTTCGGCACCMCGGGCCAGGACCGGTTCTGGTTCATGTGGGATGAGCTCGTCCTCGGCGCGATMGGCGCGGTGGTCCTGGTGGACACGCGGCGGCTGGCCGACTCCTTTCCGGCCATCGACTACTTCGAGGAGCGCGACATCCCGTTCCTCATCGCGCTGAACCGGTTCGACGGTGCGCGGGAGTACCGGGTGGAGGACGTCCGGGCGGCGTTGGACCTCGATCCGCGCCGTCCGGTGGTGTTCTGCGACGCCCGGCAGCGGGAGTCGGTCCGGCAGTCCCTGGTGTCGCTGGTCCGCCACGCCCTCGACGTGGTGTCCGCGGAGTCCCGGCCGGGCCTGCCCCAGYGGTCGGGGTGAGCGGCCGCGTCGGTCCGGTGGGCRCGGCTGGTCCGGTGGGCACGGCTGGTCCGGTCGGCGTCCGTCGKCCACGTCCCGATCCTGCTCCGAGGAAGGGGAAGGTGCTCGATCTTTTCGGTATCGATGAGGTCACCCTGGCCGCCTATCGGCTGTGGCTGTGCCACGAGGTCCTGAGCGTGCCCGAGGTGGCGGAGATGCTCGGCGAGCCGCTGGTCGCCGCGGGGCGGGCGCGTGATCGTCTGGTCGAGCTGGGTCTGCTGCTGCCCTCGCGCGAACGGGCCGGTCACTACGTCGCGGTGCATCCCGAAGCCGGGCTCGACCACCTGCTCCAGGCGCAGCACGAGCAGCTGATCCGTCGCCATGAGCGGCTGCTCCTGGCCCGGGCGCAGATCAGCTCCTTCGTCTCGGACTACCTGGAGAGCCGTCCCGGCGGGGACACCGCCGAGGTAAGGCGGATAGACAGTGCCGACCAGGCCCGTGCGGAGCTGCTCGCGATCGTCGGGCGAGCCGAGCGGGAGGTGCTCGCGCTGCATACCCGGCGCGAGTGGTCCTCGACCCTGACTCGCGAGGTGATGCCGGTCGAACTGCGTGCGTTGCGGCGTGGTGTGGTGATGCGCAGCGTCCTGCCCCGGTCGGTGCGCCTGGACGAGCTCGGCGCCGGTTATGTGCGGACCGTGGCGGCGCATGGCCTGGACGCCCGGATGATCGACGATCCCCGGCTGGACGCCACCGCGGTCGACGGGCGGATCGGCCTGGTCCGACTGGGCCGGGGGTTCGCGACCGGCCAGACCCTGCTCGTGCGCACCCCGGAGCTGACCGCCCTGCTGCTCACCCTGTTCGAACAGGTCTGGGAGGCCGCCGAACCGCTGAGCGGCGAGGCGATGGCCGCTCCCGGGGACGGTGACGACGCGCCGAACGACACCGAACGGCTGCTGCTGCGTCTGCTCAGCCTCGGCATGAAGGACGAGGCGGCCGCGCGCCATCTGGGCGTCTCCGTCCGCACCGTGCGCCGCATGATCGCCGATCTGATGGCACGGTTGAACGCCCGTAGCCGATTCCAGGCGGGTAGCCTCGCCGCGCAACGCGGCTGGTTCTGAGCGGCTGGTTCTGAGTAGCCGGCTCTGGATGTAGCCGGCTCTGGATGTAGCCGGCTCTGGATGTAGCCGGCTCTGGATGTAGCCGGCTCTGGATGTAGCCGGCTCTGGATGTAGCCGGCTCTGGGTAGCACCATACCCGACCAGGCCGAGGCCGAGCGCGGACGACGTGGTTCCCACGAGATCGAGATCCCGGTTCTCCTCCGGTGGCGTGTCGACCACCCCCGGGCACCGGGAAGCCCGCTCGCGATGGTTGTAGCCGCGTTGTGCTCTCCGTGTGCACTGGTTGGCATTTGACTGCCAGGGCAACTTGCTGCCAGGGGAAATCCAGGACAGCCGCGCCGCGTGGCCCCATGCTCTCGATGAGTCAAAGAAGCCGACTGCTTTAGAAAGGCTGGCTGCTTCAGAAGGGCTGTCGGGTGGGAAGCGGTGGTCGCGCACCGGTCACTCCCGGCCGGCTCCATGCTCGTCGGCGGATTCCCCTGCCACCTGTAACGCGTCGCAAGGTGYCGGGGCCGGTCCGTCATGGCCGGTCCGCCTGACTGCCCATGCACACGGTACCCGTGCTTGCCATGCACACGGTACCCGTGCTTGCCTGGGGTCAAACACGCGCTTCCCAAGAACATGTCGAGGAGATTCTTGTGCCCTCAGTCACCGGTCCCTCAGTCACCGGTCCGCAGAACCCCGCCACGCCGTCCGGAGGTCAGTCACAYCGGACTCTCATCGTGGCCAGGATGAACCCTGCCGACGCTCCCGCCATCGCGGCGACCTTCGCCGAGTCCGATGCCGGAGAACTACCCGGAATCGTGGGTGTGACCAGGCGTGACCTGTTTCACTTCCATGGCCTTTACTTTCATCTTATCGAGGCTCCGACTAACGTCAGGAACACCGTCGAGAACGTCCATGAGCATCCGCTGTTCGTCGACGTGAGCAAAAAGCTCGGGAAATACGTCTCCGCCTACGACCCGGAGACCTGGCGCACCCCCGGGGACGCGATGGCACAGAGTTTCTACTCGTGGACGGCCGGCTGAGCCCCCGGTGCGCCACCGGGCTCCTGATACACGGCCGGGCTCCTGTACACCGCCAGAGCACCGGGCCCGCCGGCTGTGGCCGCGACCGGTCATCAGCGACCGCGTCCTAGATCCCGCCCACCGGTACGCCCAGTTTTTCATGTGAACCCCGAAACCCGAAAATGAAAAAGGGAGTACGACATGCCCCGGCAATGGTCGGCCGATGCCCTGCTCGACTTCCTGGTCGAGCAGGCCGGTCTGCCCTCGGACGAGCGGCCGACGGACCTGGATGTGACCTTCATCGACATCGGCCTCGACTCGCTCGCCTACCTCCAGCTCTCGGCGGAGGTGRCCGGGACCTTCGGGGTGGACCTCCCGGCCGAGCTGCCGGAGAGCTGGACCCTCGCCGAGATCCTGGCCACGGTRAACACGGCTCTCGGCCAGCGCGAGACGGTCTGAATCCGCCGTTAGTTCCCACGCCCCATACCTTCCAGGCCGACCGGAGCCGACGTGAGCGGGCACACTGACAACTYGATTTTCATCGATGCCGACATTGAAACCGTCTGGACCATCACCAACGATCTGAAGTCCTGGCCTGACCTCTTTACCGAATACGCCTCGGTAGAGATTCTTGAGCACCATGAGAACACCTTCAAGTTTCGCCTGACCATGCATCCCGACGAGAACGGGACGGCGTGGAGTTGGGTGTCCGAGCGGACGCTCGACCCGGCCACCCGGCAGGTGCGCGCGTACCGCGTCGAGACCGGTCCGTTCGAGTACATGCACATCCACTGGAGCTACACGCCGGAGGGCACCGGCACCCRCATGCGCTGGGTGCAGGACTTCCATATGCGCCCGTCGGCGCCGGTGAACGACGAGCAGATGACCAACCGCATCAACGCCAACACCGCCCGCGAGATGTCGGTGATCCGGGAGAAGGTCGAGCGGGCCGCCGCCGAGCTGCCCCCGGTCTCCATCGCGCTGCCGGAACAAGTCTGAGGAGAACGAGACCGGTGACTTCCGTGACAGCGATTCCGAAGGTTCTCTGCATTCACGACATGACCCCAAACCGTCGGCGCGGCGGTGACGTCCGCACGCTGCTTTCACCGGCGACCGTGGGCTCGACCTCGGGCTTTTTCGGCACCTTGACCCTCCAGCCGGGTGAGGTGGTGACCGAACACCTGCATCCCTACTCGGAGGAGTTCCTCTACTGCGTGCGCGGCATTGTGACCGCCCGACTGGACGGTCAGTACCAGGACCTGCCGGCCGACCACGGGGTGTGCATCCCGATCGGGATGCGCCACCGCGTCGTCAACACCGGTGAGGAGACCGCCTTCCTCGTCTTTCACCTCAGCCCGCTGGCACCCCGGCCCGACCTCGGTCATGTCGACACCGAGGTACCGCTCGACCCGGATGCCCCGCACGTCCCGGTCGCCCCGTCGGCGCCCACCGTCGACTCCCTGCCCCACGGGTCCGGACAGTGAGCGGACCAAGACGGACGGCGGTCACCGGGATCGGGGTGGTCGCCCCCGGTGGGGTCAACCGCAAGGAGTTCTGGACCCTGCTAACCGACGGCCGTACCGCGACGCGGCGACTGTCGTTCTTCGACCCGACCCAGTTCCGTTCCCAGGTGGCCGCCGAGTGCGACTTCGACCCGGCGGCGGCCGGCCTGACCGCCCGGGAGATCGCGCGTAACGACCGGTTCGCGCAGTTCGCCTTGGCCGCGGCGTTGGAGGCGGTGGAGGACAGCGGCCTGGACCTGCGGGGCGGCGGGGACGGTTCCGGGGACGGCGGGGACGGTTCCGGGGACGGCCCGATCGTTGGCGTCAGCATCGGCAGTGCGGTGGGCGCGACCACCCGCCTGGAGAACGAGTACGTCGAGGTCTCCGACAGCGGGCGGGACTGGGAGGTTGATCCCCGGTACGCCAGCTCGTTCCTCTACCACGCGATGGTGCCGAGCTGCCTGGCCACCGAACTGGCCTGCCGGTTCGGCGCGCACGGCCCAGCCTTCGTGGTCTCCACCGGCTGCACCTCGGGCATCGACGCGGTCGGCTACGGCCATCAGCTCATCGTCGACGGCGAGGCCGACATCGTCATCGCCGGTGCCTCCGACGCGCCGATCTCCCCGATCTCGATGGCGTCCTTCGACGCGATCCGCGCGACGACAGCCCGCAACGACGACCCCGAACACGCCTCCCGTCCCTTCGACGCCAGCCGGGACGGCTTCGTGATGGGGGAGGGCTGCGCCGTACTCATCCTGGAGGAGCTCACCGCCGCCCGGTCGCGCGGTGCGCACATCTACTGCGAGGTGGGTGGGTACGCCTCGCGCTCGAACGCGTTCCACATGACCGGACTGCGCCCCGACGGGGTCGAGATGGCCGAGGCGATCCGGGTCGCGATGGACGCGGCGCGGGTCGGGGCCGACGACATCGACTACATCAACGCGCACGGATCGGGCACCAAGCAGAACGATCGGCACGAGACGGCCGCCTTCAAGCGTTCGCTGGGACAGCGGGCGTATGACATCCCGGTCAGCTCGATCAAGTCGATGATCGGGCACTCGCTGGGCGCGATCGGGTCGATCGAGATCGCCGCCYGCGCCCTGGCGATCGAGAACGACGTCATCCCCCCCACCGCCAACTGGACCACCCGCGACCCCGAGTGCGATCTCGACTACGTCCCGAACATCGCCCGGGACCACACTGTCGACGTGGCCCTGTCGGTCGGCAGCGGTTTCGGTGGCTTCCAGTCGGCGATCGTCCTCGCCGCCCCGACGCGATGAACGCCGCCGTGGAGGCCTCCGTCGCGACGGCCGCGGGACCCGCGTACCGGGACGGTTCGCCGCAGGCCCCGGTCCGGCCGGTCGTCACCGGTCTCGGCGTCCTCGCGCCCAGCGGCATCGGGACGGAGGAGTACTGGGCATCAACTCTGCGCGGCGAGCTGAAGATCGCGCCGATCAGCCGGTTCGACACCACCTGGTACGACGCCACCCTTGCCGGCGAGGTCGCCGGTTTCGCGGTCGAGGATTACGTCGACAAGCGGTACATCGTCCAGACCGATCGGTGGACCTGGTTCGGGATGGCCGCGTCGCGCCTCGCCATGACCGATGCGCGCTACGACCCCGCCGCGCACGATCCGTATGCGACCTCGGTGGTGTTCGGCAGCGGGTCGGGCGGTGTMGACATCGGGCAGCGCGAGCTGGGACGGCTGTGGACCCGGGGCCGCACCGCGGTGAGCGTCTATCAGTCGATCGCCTGGTTCTACGCGGCGACGACCGGGCAGACCTCGATCCGGTATGGTCTGAAGGGGCCGTCGGGGGTCCTGGTCAGTGACGGTGCCGGCGGAATCGACAGCCTGGCC
This sequence comes from Frankia sp. CcI156, assembly GCF_001983015.1. Taxonomy (NCBI): domain Bacteria; kingdom Bacillati; phylum Actinomycetota; class Actinomycetes; order Frankiales; family Frankiaceae; genus Frankia; species Frankia sp. CcI156. Next base: position 37,131 of record NZ_MOMD01000013.1, on the reverse strand, counting down.
CAGGCCCGGCGGATTATCCGCCGCGRCACGCCGACGGTGCTCGCCGGGGGGGCCGAGGCGAGCCTGACGCCTTATGCGATTGCCGGCCATCTGTCCGGTGGCCGGGTCAGCACCGCGACCGTCGCGGCGGACGGCTACAAGCCGTTCGACGTTCGGGCGAACGGTTACCTGCCCGGTGAGGGTGGCGCGACGCTCGTGCTCGAGGATCCGGCCGCCGCCGCCGCCCGGGGAGCCCCGCACGTCTACGGCGAGATCGCCGGCTACGCCGCGACGCACGACGCCGCCCACCACGAACGCCCCGCCCCGGACGCGCGCTGGCTCGCCACCGCGATGCGCCGGGCCCTGCGCGACGCCAGCCTCACCCCGGACGACGTCGATGTCGTCTTCGCGGACGGCGCTGGTTCACCGGACCTCGACGCCCAGGAGGCGGCGGCGATCCGCACGGTCTTCGGGGCCCGGACGGTCCCGGTGACGGCGCCGCAGGGCTTCGTCGGCCGGCTCCTCGCCGGCGGCTCGGCGTTGACGGTAGCCGCGGCGTTGCTGTCCATCCGGGACGGGGTCATCCCGGCGGTGGGCAACCTCGACACCCCCGATCCGGCCCATGGGCTCGACCTCGTGCGCACGCCCCGGCGTGTACCCGTGCGGGTGGCGCTGGTGAACGCCCGCGGCTACGGCGGTTTCAACAGCAGCCTCGTGGTTCGCGCCGTCGGTCCTTGCTGAGGAGGACGTACCCACCCGTATCGCCTGCCCGTATCGCCTGCCCCCGCTCACCAGCCGAACCTCACCAGCCGAACCTCACCAGCCGAACCTCACCAGCCGAACCTCACCAGCCGAACCTCACCAGCCGACACCTTGACACAGGAGACAGTCAGCGATGTTCCCAGACCTGGCCGGGCGACGCGCCCTGGTTACCGGCGGTACCCGCGGCATCGGACGGGCCGTGGTGCTCGGCCTCGCCCGAGCCGGAGCGACGGTCGTTGCCGGCCACCAGCGCCAGACCGAGGAGGYCGAGAGCCTGCGCCGCGAGCTCAAGGACACCGGCGGCGACCATCTGCTCGTCCAGGCCGACGTCGCCGATCYGGGCCAGATCACCGAGCTCGTCGAGGCCACCGGCACCCACCTGGGCGGCCTCGACATCGTCGTGAACAACGTCGGCACGATCAGCCACATCCCCTACGCGCAGCTGCCCCTGGACGAGTGGACGCAGGTGCTGACCACCAACCTCACCGCCACTCACCTCGTCACGCAGGGCGCGTTGTCGTTGCTGGGGGACTCCGGTTCKGTGATCAATATCGGATCCGGCTCCGGGGTGGTCGGTCTGCCGCTGCGGGCCCACTACACCGCGGCGAAGACCGGCCTGATCGGACTGACCCGCTCGCTGTCCAAGGAGCTCGGTGTCCGCGGCATCCGGGTGAACCTGGTCTCCCCGGGAGTCATCGAGACCCACCATGCCGARGGCATCGACCCGGCCGTCAAGGCGGCCTACACCAACCGCATCCCGCTGGGACGCATCGGGACGGCCGAGGAGGTCGCCGCGGTCGTCCTGTTCCTGGCCAGCGACGTGTCGTCCTACGTCAACGGCGCCACCTTTGCCGTGGACGGAGGCATCTGATGACCTCGACCCCGCCTTTTCGGATCATGCTGACAATGCGGATCCACCCCGGTCGGGAGGCCGAGTTCGAGCAGACCTGGCTGCGGATCGGCGACGCGGTCACCTCGCACCCGGCGAACCTCGGGCAGTGGCTGATCCGCTCGGAGGAGGAGCCGAGCACGTACTACATCGTCAGTGACTGGGTTGACGAGGAGCAGTTTCGCGAGTTCGAGCACAGCGAGYGTCACCTGGTGCACCGCAAGGCGCTGCACCCGCTGCGCGCCAGTGCCTCGATGGTCACCGGTACCGTCGTCGCCCAGTTGGCCGGCGCGGCCTCCCTGACCGTTCCGGCGGGAAGCTGACCGTGGCCGGTCCGGCGAAGGTTCGGGTCATGCTGTGGGCGGTCGACCCGCCCGACGATCCCGGCGCGGTGGAGCGGGCTTACCACGAGATCAGCTCCAAGCTGGTCGGCACGCCTGGCCTGCTCGGTAACACGCTGCACCGGTCGGCGGCGGACCCGTCCCGGTTCGCGGTGGTCAGCGTCTGGGCGAGTATGGCCGAGTTCAACGTGTGGGAACAGGGGGCGGACCACCGCGGGACGACCTCACCGCTGCGTCCCCTGCAGGATCCGCAGCGCCCTCCAATGATCGACATCGAGGTCGCCGCGTACGGCCCGGACGGGCCCTTCGGCGACGATCCCCCGGACTGATCAGCGGGTCCTCCGGCTCCGCTACCCGGGGACAGGTAGCCGGGCTCCAGTGGCCGGGGACCGATCGCCGCCGCGGCTGTGCCGGGGGCAGCCCCACCGCCCGAACGGGCGGTGGGGCTGACGCACGTGGAGCACGAAGAACGTCTTCCGGATGATCTACGGATATCATGGTGGGCGTGGACGAGTCATCCCGCCGGCCCATCCACCATCCAGTCTCTCGACGCCAAGACGATCATCCTATCGGAGCGTCGCTACGATCGTTTGACCCCGCCCTCTTTGACAGGGCGGGGTCGTTTCGCGACGACACCCTCTAGTTCGGCGGCGCCGGCTGCCAAGATCTCCTGGATCGCCCCCACCGGCTCCTCCGACGGGCTCAGGTCTCTCCGGCCGGTCAGGCCTGCCAGCATGGCCCGCTGTTCGAAGCGGGGCGGCCCGGTCGTCTGGTGTCCTCTTCGCCCGCTTCGACCAGGTGTCCGATGATGCCGCTGAGTGCCGGTTCTGCGCCGAGGTGTAGAAATGCGCGGTCTGCCCAGGACAGTCCCGGGGCGTACTCCTCGGCCGTGAAGGCGGTGGCGCGGGTGCCCCGGGCTCGGAATCGGGGGGGTTATGCCGGACTCATCCGCTCTTGATGTCCTGATCGGGCTCGCGTTGCTCTTTGCCGCGTTCAGCCTCGCAGTCTCCCGGATCAACGAGGCCGTGCTCGCTCTGTTCCGCTACCGGGGGCGCCAGCTGGAGGCCGAGCTGCGACGGCTGCTCGGCGGTGACCGGCCCGCCGAACCGTCCGATCCGGGGGCGGACCCGCCCGCGGATCGGACGGACCTCGTCGCCGAACTGTTAGACGGGCCGCTTCGGGCCATGCGTGCCACTGGCCGCGACACCTCCCTGCCGGCCATGGACGACCATCCGCCGGTTTCCGGTACCTGGGCCTCGGTGCGCCGCGCGCACACACTGCGGTTGCCGTCCTACCTGCCGTCCACCGCCTTCGCTCGGGCGCTGCTGGACCGGGTCGACCCGCCCGCCCGGGCCCTGCTGTCCCAGCTCCGCCCGGACACCCTGCCTGACCACGTCCCCGACGAGGCCAGGGCCGCDTACCGGCGGGCCTACGACGGTGCCCGGCATGCCCTCGGGGAGAGGTCCGCCCAGGCCCTGTACGACGCGATGCCTGTGGATCACCCCACCGGGCGGGTCGTGGCCGCCGCGCTCGTCGCCGCCACCAGGGCCGGAGCCGTGGGAACGATGGAGGACGGGCTCGCCGCGATGCCCCCCTCCCCGGCGAAGACCGCKATGACCACAGCGATAGTCCAGGCCGGCGGGGACCGCGAGAAGGTCGTCATCGAGCTGGCCCGGTGGTACGACGACGCGATGGATCGCCTGTCCGGGTGGTACAAGCGGCGCATCGCCGTCTTCCTGCTCGGCTACGCGGTCCTGCTGTCCGTCCTGTTCAACCTCGACGCGATCGGGCTCGCACGGGCGTTCTGGCAGGACGGCACCGTGCGGCAGGCGGCCGTGACCGCGGCCCAGGCCGAGGTGGGCTCATCCGGCGAGGCGGCCGGGAGCTCCGCCGGGAGTTTCGCCGGGGATCCCGCCTCCGGCACCCGCCTCACCTCCGACCAGCCCATGGTGGGGGACGCCACGGAACAGGTGATCAAGACGGTGCGCGAGGCCTCGGGGCTCGCCTTCCCGATCGGCTGGGTCCACAACTCCGCGGGCCGCGACGACCCACGGGAGGTTCCCGACTCCGTCGAGGGGTGGCTCCTGAAAATCGCCGGCATCGCGATCGCCTGCTTCGCGCTCACCGCCGGCGCCCCCTTCTGGTTCGACCTGCTCGGCAGACTGGTGAACATGCGCGCCACCGGCCCCAAACCCCGGGCCGCCAACGGATAGATCAGGGCCCTTCCGTCGGCGAGCCGGCTGGTGCTGGCACCGGCACCGGCACCGGCACCGGGTGGATGCCGAGCTGGTCGAGACGTCGCACCAGCGCCTCCAGGGTCGGCCGAGGATGCCGGTAGAACTCCGAGCCGCGGATCCGGAAGAACGTCCAGCCGAGCCGTTCCAGGATCCGCTGGCGGCGCAGATCCGCCTCCCACTGGTCGGGCCCGTGGAAACGGTCACCGTCGCATTCGACCGCGAGGCGGGGGCCGCGGCGCCCCACACCCCCGGCGGTGGCTCCTTCGGTGACGGCTTGCTCGGCGGTGGCTCGCGTGGTGGCGACCCCTTCGACGACCAGGTCGATCCGGTAGCGCCCGACCGGATGCTGGGGGCGCACCCGGTAGCCGCGGGCGAGGAGCTCGCGCAGGACGGCCCGTTCGAACTCGCTCTCGCAGCGATTGGCCAGATCCGCGTCGAGCCGTCCGGTCTGCCCGGCGTACATGTACTCGATCAGCTGGCGCCGCACATCGTCGTCGCGCAGCGTGGCCGGGTCGACGCTGTGGAACACCCACATCTGGTTGCGGGCGCGGCTCGCGGCCACGTTGACTCGTTGCTGGTCGCGGCGGCGGGTGGCGGCCGAGCGGTTGTCGTCCGCGACGACGGAGATGAAGATGACGTCCCGTTCGTCGCCCTGGAACTGGTACGGGTCGCCGACCCGCAGGTCGCGGCGGGAGAACTCGCGCTCCCCGAGCCGTTCGACTAGGGTGTGTTCGATGAGGCGGGGCTGGCCGGCGCCGAGCAGGGTGACCACGCCCATGCTCATCCCGTCGTAGGCCGGGTCGGCGCAGCAGGCGAGGACCCGCTCGACGAGGGCCTGCGCCTCCGCTGGGTTCGCGTCGCCGAAGCGGGTCTGCGACCGGGCGCCCCGGGGGACCCGGACGGGTCGCAGCGGCGCGCCGAGGGCGAGCTCCGGATCCTCCCGCAACGGCAGGATCTGCTGGTCGTAGAAGCGGTTGGAGAAGCCGATGATGTCGGGCAGGCAGCGGAAGTGCTCCTTGAGCACGATGGTGCGCGGGAAGACCCGGGCCGCGGTGTCGTAGAGACTCGCCTCCACGTCGAGCAGCGAACGCTGGGCGACGTCGGGCAGGTGCGCGTCGATCAGGGCATGAACCTTGGCCCGTTCGATGCCGACGGCCTCCGGACTCGTCTGGGCGTCGTCGCCGACGACGACAGCCTTGCGGGCCAGGCTCAGCACGCCGAGGGCCAGCAGGTCGCACTGGCTGGACTCGTCCACGATGACCACGTCGAACAGGTCGTCGGCGCCCGGGTCGAAGCTCTCCATCACCCGGTGCGTCGGCATGATCCACACCGGCACGGCGCCCATCGCCGCCCGCATGTGGGCCCGGGCCTCGGCGCGCCACCGCGGGGCGTACTTCCCGGTGCCCTTCCCGATCCGGTCGAGTGCCTGTACCCAGCCGGTCAGCGCCCGGCGCTGGGAGTCGCCGAGCCGGATCGCCAGGCCCAGCCGGGCGGAGCGACGCGCAGTCTCCAGCACCAGGGCGCGCACGTGCCGCGAGGCGTCGGCGAGCTGACGGCCGAGCGTGGTGAGGTCGCCGTCGGAGTGCAGGTCGTCGAGCCAGGTCTGGGCCTGGCGCCAGCGCCACGCCTCGCTGGCCCGCACCGCCTCGCCGCAGCTCGACGGGTCACCCTGTCCGGTGAGGATGGCGTCGGTCCACAGCGGCGCGACCGCGCGCAGCCGGGCCGCCAGCCGGTCCCGGCGTTCCACGCCGGGGCGCAGCGCCGCCAGCCGGGCGCTCTCGTCGAGCAGCGCCGTCCATGTCGCCAGGTCCCGCCTGGTCAGCGCCTCGTGCAGGTCGGCCCACACCCGGCCGGCCCGCGGGCTACGGCCTCCCTCGGCGAGCGCCCGTTCTACCTCGGCGAGCGCGCCGGCGATCTCCTTCTCGCGCCGTCGGCCGGTCGCCGTGGCAAGCAGGCCGGCGAGGTGGGAAAGCGTGTCCGGGTCGGAAGGCGTCGTCGTGACGGGATGGCCGGTGGGATGGCCGGCGGGATGGCCGGCGGGGAAGACAGCGCGCAGCCGGGCGGACAGCTCCGGTGCCGCCCGGCGTTCCCAGTCGACGGCGTCGGCGAGGCCGCCGGCGACCGCGTCGAGCCGGGTGAGGACGTCGGGTGCCGCGGGCTCGATGGCCTCACCGCCGAGGGCGGCGGCGATCGCGGCCTGACGGGCGGCGGCGGCTGCCAGCGTCTGACGGCGGCGCACCTCTGCCTCGACGATTGCCACGTCCTCCCCCGTGCGCGCGGCCAGCCCATCGACGCGCACCGCGTCGTGCAGGTCCCGCAGCTCCCGTCCGCCGAGGCGGGGGATCCCCCGGCCGGCGGCGAAGCGGCCCCGCAGGTCGGCGAGYAGCCTCAGCTGGACCCGCGGGTCACCGGCGGGCAGCTCGATGGAACGGCCGAAGGTGAGGGTGGTCAGACGGCGCAGCTCGGCGACCTCGGCGGCGAGGGCCGTGGCCTGGTCGGCCCAGAACCTGGCCTGCTCACCCGACGCCGCGCACTGCGCCCGGGCGGTGGTGAGCCAGCCGACCGACAGCCGGCGCAGCCGGTCGGCGGCGGCCCGGGTGTCCTCGACCAGGGCACGGACGCCGTCGGCACCGTCGGCACCGTCGACGTCGAGCGCGTCGAGCGCGTCGACGGACAGGCCGGCCTGTTCGAGGTCGGCGAGCCCGGCGCGGATCTCGTCGAGTTCGTCGTGCAGCCGGCCGAGGGCGACCGCGCCCGGCAGCGACGCGCCGTCCGGCAGGTCGCCCGGCAGATTGCCCGCGGCGGCCCGGGCGTCGGCGGGGGTGATCTCGCGCGCGGTCCGGTAGAGCTCGGCGAGCTCGGCCGGGCCGAGCGGAAGCGCGCGGGTGGGGTCGAGCCGGTCGGGAACGAACCCGAGCTCCTCCGCGCGCTCGGCCAGCCAGCTCGCCACCTCCGGCGCGCGTTCCCGCCCGTGCGGCAGCTCGAACTCCCGCGCCTCGCCGGCCAGCAGGTCGATCATCCGCAGTTCGAGGGCGCAGGCGGTGGCGCGGGCGGCGTCCAGCTCCTCGGCGAGGGCCTTCACGGCCGCGGTCTCCCGCGCCGGGTCGACCTCGCTGACCGCCCCGGAGATCTCCACGATGGCGGCGCGCAGTTCGTCGAGGTCGGCCCGGCTCGACCCGAGCACGGCGACGGTCAGGTCGCGCAGCTCCCGCGGGATCTTGTCGCGCAGCACCGCGAGGGCCTGTTCGTCCTGCGCGGTGACGAGCACCCGCTGCCCATGCGCCACGAGGTGGCAGATCATGTTCGCGATGGTGTGGCTCTTACCGGTGCCGGGCGGCCCTTGCACGGTGACTCCGCGGGCGCCCGCGAGCTGCCGGGCGATCCGCTCCTGGTCGGCGTTCGTCGGCAGCGGCATCAGCAGGCGTTCACCGAGCCCCGCGGGGGAGCCGTCGTGACCGCGCCGGCCACGGCCTCGATCGGCGTGGGCACCCTCGGGGAGGGTGCCGTCGGCCCGATCGTCCCCGCCGAGCGCGGCGGCGACGAGCCTGTCGTCGGCGACCACGGCGGCGATGGCCTCGGGGAGCAGGTCCCGTTCGGCGAGGGCGGTCCGCAGCTCCGCGTAGAACTGCGCCTGCAGGGCCGGCCGCGGCCGCACGTACACCGCCCAGGTGTCGACCAGGACGGGGCTCGGCCCCGGCGGGGGCACCGGACCGGTGGTCGCGCGGGCGTCCAGCCCGAGCGGCGCGAGGATCTGGCGGTGCAGCTCGGCCTGGGCCGGGGCGTCCCACGGATCGGCCGGCGCCGTCCGCAGCCGGTCGCGCAGGGCCGACATCTCGTCCAGACCGGGGAGGCCGAGGCCGTGCAGGGGCTCGGTCTCCAGGCTCACCGGACCGTCGGGATGCAGCCGGATGACCCCGGAGTCCGGATCGACCGTCAGCACCATGCGGGTGACGAGCAGCGGATGGATGATCGTCGCGTCGCCGACCCGCCAGCACAGCACCGAGTGCCCCCAGGCCAGCTCCACGGTCGCGGCCTCGCGCTGCAGCCGCAGGCGCAGGTCGAACAGGCGCTGGTAGAGGGCGCGCGCGTCGCGGGCGGCGCGTGCCTCGGGCGCCCACGGCCGCCACACCTGACGCACCCAGGCGTCGAGCAGTGCGACGGCGCCCGGCGGAGCGTCCCGCTCCTCGCCCGGGACACCGGGAGGCTCGCGCTCCCCGGTCTGCTCGACGGCCTCCGCGTCCAGGAGATGGGCGGGGATGGTGGGTGGGGCGTCCGGGCTCACCACCGTCCCGGCCAGGTAGCGGTCGAGCGGGGGTGGCCAGCTCGGCGCGGCCGGCTGGGGTACCCGGGCGACCTCCAGCCAGCTCTCCCGCTGCGTTGTCGGGCCGAGCCGGACCCCCGGATGGGACGGGACGTCAGCCGGAAGGAGCGGAGCGGGGACGTACTCGGCGAGCTGGCGACGGGGGGCACCGCGCCGTTCGGCGGCGAGCGCGGCCAGGTAGTCCAGGAGCCGAAGCGACCGGCCACGGACCTGATCACGAGCGGACATCGGGCTCCTCGGCTGGCGGGCTGGGTCAGGGCGCGGCGGCGCGACGCCACCTGCCGCCCGCGCCTTCGCCTGATCGACCTTACGACCTGTCTCCGACACAATCGCCGGCTTCCGGCCTGTCCCGCTCGGACCGCCGCTCGGACCGCCGCYCGGACCGCCGCCCGGGGACGCGCGGCGCGGTTCCGTCCGTGGCCGCACCTACGCCGGACGAGGCGGCCGACGCCTGATCCACTACCGGGGACGCACGTGGGGTGGTGAACTGTCGGCGTGTCGATCCTGTCGTCTCCTGGACACGCATAGTGACCATCGGTACCGTCCGACGTCGTCTGGTCCGACGTCGTCCGGTCGGGCTGCGCCAAGTCGGGCTGCTGGGGGAGAACCACCATGGGATTGCGTTCCGGCGGTGCCGCCGTGCTCACGAGCATGCTGCTTGTGCTGGCCGCGGTTCCGGTCGCGGCTTCGCGCCCCGCGGACGGCCCGTCGCGTTCCGTGGCGGAAAGCTCGCGTTCCATCGACGAGGCGCCGGACCAGGTCTCGCTCCGTGCTGGTGATGGGGACCACGGCCGTGGTGGTGATGGAGACCCCGGAGCGTCCGCCGGCACGGGTGCGCCTCGGCCCCCCGCCCCGGACAGGACCGGGACGGGGGGCCGCGGGAACTCGCTTTCCTATACCGGTGGGCAGATCAGCGTCCTTGCCGTACTGGCGGTGCTGTTGCTCGGTGGGGGAGCCTTCTGGCGGCGCGCGCACCGGGCCGGGTTGTCCTGAGCGCGGTGACCTGCCGGCTGCCGGCCGGCGAATCTGGGGGACCTGAGCACAGTTTGCGGTCCCTGGACCGTGACGGGCTCCCCCAAATTCGGCCGCCGCGCGATGGTGGTCACTGCATGAGCTGACCGTCTACCGGACTTCGCGGCCGCCGACGTCGCGGGGCTTCCGGATCCGGATCTGGTCTGGCCTGGCCTGGTCTGGCCTGGGTTATCCGGCTCGGACGGTCTGCCCGCATCGCCTGCCCGCATCGCCCGGAGGTGTCCGCCCGGGACAGGTCGGGACGGGGTTGGCAGGTTGTTACGCCGGTTTCGCGCCTATGAAGCCATTGTTTCCGTCCGCAGGTTGCGGGTTATCCCGTCGACGGGGTCGTGGTGGGTGGTTTGGGTCGGTACTCTCGGGGTGGAGAAACCTAGGATGATCGGGGGTGTCCGTGCTCCTCTGGTCCAGGTAAGTATGAAGCGAAGTCACCGAGACTGATGTAGCGCCGATCGAGACGTGAGGGCCGGGTAACGGTGGGTGCACCAATACTGGTGGATAATGCCGATCTGGCGGTCAAGACCCTGGGGGTCTGCCGGATTGACTCCCCGCTCCTGCCGCTGCTGGGGGAGCGGCCGACGACGCAGCATTACATCGATGAGTCGGACAAGGTCCTCTACGACGACACCGCCCTGATGATCTCCTCGCGTGGTGTCGCGCTCGATGACCTGCCCGGATTCGAGCCGGCCGGGCCGCGCCGGAAGATCTACTTCGACCCGTCGAAGACCCGGGTGGGCATCGTCACCTGCGGTGGGCTCTGTCCCGGGTTGAACAACGTGATCCGCGGTCTGGTGCTGGAGCTGACCTCGCACTACCGGGTTCGGCGGATCTTCGGATTCCGCAACGGGTACCAGGGCTTCATCGCCCGCTACGGCCACGACGTCGTCGATCTCACCCCGGAGAGCGTCGCCAACATCGACGAGGACGGCGGGACGATCCTCGGCAGTTCCCGCGGCCAGCAGGATCCCGCCGAGATCGTCGACTGCCTCTCCCGGATGAACATCAACATCCTGTTCGTCATCGGCGGTGACGGCACCCTGCGCGGGGCCGGGCAGATCGCCCGGGAGGCCGAGACGCGCGGGGAGAAGATCGCCGTGGTCGGCATCCCGAAGACGATCGACAATGACATCCCCTACATCGACCAGAGCTTCGGCTTCCAGACGGCCTTCGGCAAGGCCGCGGAGTCCATCCGGGTCGCGCACGCCGAGGCGACGTCCGCGCCCGGCGGGCTCGGCGTGGTCCGGCTCATGGGCCGCCACTCGGGATTCATCGCCTGCTACGCGACGCTGGCGAAGAGTAACGCGGACGTGGTGCTCATCCCGGAGTTGCCGTTCAAGCTGGAGGGCGACGGCGGTCTGCTGAACTACGTGCGTCGCCGGGTGGCCGAGCGCGGCCACGCCGTCGTCGTCGTCGCCGAGGGTGCCGGCCAGGAGCTTGTCGTCGGCCAGCCGGAGAGCACCGACGCGTCCGGGAACCGCAAGCTGCACGACATCGGCCCGGAGCTCTCCCGCCGGATCAAGGAGTACTTCGACGCCGAGGGCATCGAGCTCAACCTGAAGTACATCGATCCCAGCTACGTGATCCGCAGCGTGCCGGCGAACCCGTACGACAGCGTCTACACGATCCGGCTCGCCCACGCGGCCGTGCACGCCGCGATGTCCGGCCGCACGGAGATGGTCGTCGGCCGCTGGCGGCGGCGGTTCATCCACATCCCGATCCCGCTCGCGATCAGCCAGCGCAACCAGGTCGACCCGGCCGGCGATCTGTGGATGTCCGTCCTCGAAGCGACCGGCCAGCCCCCCCGCTTCGAATAGCCGAGTAGCCAGCCCCCTCTCTTGCCTTTCCAGAGGGATAAAAGGGACGTCGAAGCCTCTGGATAGGCAAGATTCCCGGTGTGGCCGTGCGTGTCCACAAGGACGAATCGGGCTCGGGGCCTCTGGACAGACACCCACCGGAACAGCCCACGGTGTGCCGCGATCAGGYCGGGCCGGGTCGGGCCGGGTCAGGCGGCGGATCCACCAGAAGCAGAAGCCGGTCCGTCATGCCGGACGACGGGCGCCGATCACCGTAGGGTACGACGACAGACGCACCCGGCCCGCCGCGCCCGACCTGGATGTGCTGGCCGGACACTGTTCGGACCTGGTGGGTAGGAGGGCAGGGAGTACGTGGAGGTCTTCGAGACTCATCGGAGCCTGATCGAGGACTATGCGGCCTTCRCCGACTCCCTCGTCGAGGTTCGCGACGAGAAGATCAAAGATTATCTCGAGCGGGAGCGGGCGGCGAAGGTCCGCTGGCCTGACCCGTGGATCTCGCTCAACCCTGCGTTCGCCTCCGGCGGCACGRTCGACGAACTGGTMGGCACAGGTCTGCTGCACCCCGACTGCGGCAGATTCTTCCGGGTCAAGAGGGATTCCGGCGATCCCGGCGGGCGGTCGCTGACGCTGTATCGGCACCAACGGGAAGCCATCGAGGCGGCCCGGGACGGCAGCAGCTATGTGCTCACCACCGGCACGGGATCCGGTAAAAGCCTTTCCTACATCGTGCCGGTCGTGGATTCCGTCCTCCGTGACCCCCGCCCGAACCGCATCTCGGCGATCGTGGTCTACCCCATGAACGCGCTGGCGAACAGCCAGCTCCACGAGTTGAAGAAGTATCTCGAATGGGGAATACCCGTKGATGRYCGGTCGGTCACCTTCGACCGGTACACCGGGCAGGACTTGGCCGAGTCCCGGCAGCGGATCCTGGATCGGCGTCCCGACATCCTGCTGACGAACTACGTGATGCTCGAGTACATCCTCACCCGGCCACCCTCGCAGCCTTCGGCGCGCACAAGGCACGGAGCCACCTCCCGGCGACCAGCACGCCCTCTGGTAGCCGCGTCCCCGGATCTCTGCGTACGATCTCAGCGCCGATCTGACTTCACCCGATACCGACGGGTTCTGTGGGCCGCCGGGATCAGCCGCGAAGCCTCACAGGTCGGTATAGCGATCGACATACAGAGTGGGCTTCTTGTCGCCGAAGATGYGCTTGGTCTCCTCTTCTTCCTTCTCGCGCATCCRCTTCTTGACGGCCTCCCATTTATCTGGGTCGAAGGTTTGGAGTCGGTCCATCCCCTCATCGAACTTCTGTGAACGACGAGCGTCGAACTCCTCGTCGGTTTCCTTGCCTTCCATGCTATGCTCCTTTTTCTCGTGAAACCATCTGTCTGATATTCGGATTGTGCGGGTAGCTGGTCGTCGAAGTGAAAATTATTGGTTTTCGCCTCGATCGGTGTACAGTGATGCCGGCCCCATGGCTTCTGGATTAATGTTTATTTTATTTTGAAATTTATCGTACGATCCTTGGTCGAGAATTGTCAAAATTTCGCCCGCCCTCTTGCGGGCGATCTGTCGGGGTTCAGAGTTGGTGTCATAAAGACGTACTTTATCGGCCTTCTCGGCATAACCTTCGAAGCCCTGGGAGAATCCACGGTGTGCCGCAAGCTGGTGGTCAACGGGAACATAGCGGCCGGACTTTGCGGCGCGGTCMGCGGCGCGCGTGACCGCGAGCTCCGGATCGGCACTCACCCCGAATAGGCGAACCTCGTATCCCTTCGCATGCGCGTCATCGATCAGCTTGGCGGTCTTCTCCGGGTTGCCGAGGGTGCTATCGTAGATGATATTGAGGCGGCGGTCCATGGCCTGTTGAAGGACTCCCTTCGCGAGTGAGCTGCTCTCTTCATGGACCACCTCAGCCGCGCGCGAGTCTCCTGCACCCATGATCTCGTCGAACTCGGGGATCATTTTCTTGATCTCGTCGGGATCAAGATGGACTACGTTCTCGGTGGGTACTTGGCCTTCGTCCTTGAGGTACTCCAGCACGAAGCCCTTGCCGGAGGCTCCGCCGCCGCCCATGAGGTCGAGGGTGGGGCTGCCCTGCTCCGGCGGCTTGGCATCGCCGATCACCTCCTTCACCAGATTCTCCCGGAGGGCGRCGCGTTCGGGGGTGTTGATGGTGTCCGTCGGGGTGAGGAGCGGATGGTCGTCCGGCAGAGTCCGCGGTGCCTCGCGGACGGCCCAGCGCTCCCGACCGGGGGCGGGCGCGTCCGGGGGCTCGGGGCGGTAGCGGCGGGCCGCGTCCTCCAACAGCGCCAGCTTGGCCTCGGTCCGAGCCCGGTCGCTGTTCCCGGGCTCGGTGGGCGGGCGGACCTCGGACGGCCGGTCGCCGGTGGTGTCCGCCGGCGTAGCCGCGCCGCCGCCGGAACGGGCGAGCGCCGCCCTGTCGAGAAGGTCCAGCTTGGCGTCGATGCTGGAGGTGTTCCGGCTGGGAGCATCCCGGCCGGCCGGTCGCTCCTGATGGCAGGGCTCGGGTGAGTCGCCCGGGGAGGCGGCGCGGTCCAGYAGGTCGAGCTTTCTGTCGATCTCGGTGACCCGAGACTGCTCCGGGACCGGCCCACCGCCTGCGTCGGGTCGTTCCGGGGCGGTTTCGAGGCCACGGAACTCGGCCGGAGTCACCGCGGTAACCTGGCCGGAGACCGGCGAACAGCCATGGACGCTCCCGGGGCAGAAGAGAGCCATTCTCGTGACCGGGCCAACGGTATCGTATTCAGAAGCGCCTGGCACTTGTACGGCATCCCGGCGCGGAGAAGCGAGCCGGGCGGGATTGCCGCCTGTAATCACCTCCGGCGATCGGGGGGCGTATTTCTCCGCGGTCCACGTGAGCCGGCGCCGCGCGAAACAGATCGGTTCGCGCGCCTTCATGCTCGCGGTGAGGACGCTCCTGCCGGCCTGTGTGCCTGCTCACGGCAGCATCGATCTTCGGTTGMCGGCAGGCCTGCCGGGGGCGACGGGCGTTCGGTGCGTGAGGCGTGTGGACGGCGACAGCGGGAAACGGACGGCTCGATACCTCTCCGGACGGCCTGGCTGGCTCACCAGAATGATCACTCTGGGTAGTGGAAGTTTCGTTCGCTATGAGTGCTTCGTCGTTGTCTGATGACCTGATGAATAATTGCTCCCGATCAGATCCTGCGGGTGGATCGTCTCGGGGGCGGGTGCATGGCGGATCAGCTAGAGATCATCGGCGGGCTGCTGTACCGGGTTATGCGGATCTTGGCGGAGGTCGGCGAGGCGTCTCCGGACGAGCTGTGGATGCGGATGCGTGCGTCCGATGCTGGCGCCGATCCCGGATGGCGGCGCGGATCAGGTGACGACCCGCGGAGCGCCGTCGCAAGGAAACTCGTCCTGCGGGGCGCTGTCTACCTGGCCAGGGCCGGTCATCTGAGTGAGAGCAACCGCCGGTGGCAGGCTACCGGAATCGGCCGGGATGCGTTGCGGGCGTCCCCGGACGAGGCCGCGTGGTGGCGTGATGTCACGGAGCACAACACTTACTGGCGGGAACACCGGAGCAGCCTTGGCCTGGTGGACGACGTCCTCGCGGTGCTGCCCGAACAGACCTGGGTCAGCGTCACGGATCTCTCGACGGTGGCCGATCTGACGGTCGATGGCCTCGTCCGCCATCTGTGCGGCTTCCGCCCCGAGGGCTGGTCGCGCGTACTCGACCCGGCGGGCCGGCCGCCGCGCGAGGCCCTCTTCACCGAGGACGAGTATCGCGACTGGCTGGACTGGTTCGAGGTCGAGGTCGGCGACMTGACGGCGGGGCGGGCTGCCGGCGAGCTGCGGCTGCCGCTCGACGACCTCCGCATGCTCGTCGAGTCCATCGCGCCGGAGCGGATCCCTCGCCGGGCCTGGCTGGTGCGCGGCGCGGACCGGCGTGGCCGTTCGCTGGCGCGGGATCTCTGGCTGGCCGACGAGGTCTGTTCCCTGCCCGGTGACCGGCTGGAGGTGCGGCCCGGGGTCGACCGGGAGCAGGTGCGCCGGGCGGTCGACCGCGAACACGCCTCGCTCACCTCGGCCCGGCGCGGCCGGCTCACCAGCGAGTACCACGCCTTCCTGAGCCGGATGCGGGAGAACGACCTCGTCGTCGTKAACGACCGTGACGAGTACTACGTCGGGGAGATCCTCGGACCGCCGGTGTTCGTCGCGAGCGTCGGGGGCGTCGCGGACCTGCAACGGCCGGTCCACTGGCGCAACGCCGACGAGCCGGTGAACTACCTCGATCTACCCGATCGGGTGGCGGCCCTGCTCGGCAACGCGGAAGCGCGCATCGTCGATCTTTCCGATTTCGTCGCCGACCTCGACGCCCTGGTGCCCGCGCCCGCGCCGGTGGCATCGATCGCGACGACGGGGGCCGCCCCCCAGAGCGCCGACGCCGACCTGGCCGGCCAGGCCCTCGCCGGCCAGGCCCTCGCCGGCCAGGCCCTCGGCGGGGACGATCTGCGCGAGGTCACGGACGAGTTCGCGGACGGCCTCTTTTACAGCCGGGACTGGTTGCGCAGGTGCGTCGAGCTTCTGCGGGACCGGCCGCAGCTCATCTTCTACGGCCCGCCCGGCACCGGCAAGACGTACCTCGCCCGGCGCTTGGCCTGGCATCTCGCCGACGATCGGCGCGAGAACGTCACCCTCGTCCAGTTCCATCCGTCCTATATGTACGAGGACTTCTTCCAGGGTTTCCGTCCGGTGCAGGTGAAGGGCGGCGACGGTGACGCGGCCACCACCAACCGGATGTCCTTCGAGCTCGTGGACGGTCCGCTGCGCCGGCTCGCCACCGCCGCCGAGCTCAATCCCCGCCAGGCGTTCTTCCTGATCATCGATGAGATCAACCGGGGTGACCTGGCCAGGATTTTCGGTGAGCTGTACTTTCTGCTGGAATACCGCGGGGAGGCCGTCACCACCCAGTACGCCTCCGCGGACACGCGCGACTTCCAACTACCGAAGAACCTGTTCATCATCGGCACGATGAACAGCGCGGACCGTTCGATCGCCGCCTTCGACCAGGCGCTGCGCCGGCGGTTCACCTTCGTCGGGCTCCATCCGGACGTCGAACCGACCGCGTCCGTGCTGCGCCGCTGGCTTGCGGCAGGCGACCTGCCCGACGAGGCGGCCCGCCTGCTCGGCGAGCTGAACCGCCGCATCGACGACCCGGACGCCCGCATCGGCCCGTCCTATCTGATGCGCGACCGCGTCCACCAGAGTGCCGACGGCCTCGACCGGGTGTGGGAACATCAGATCCTGCCGCTGCTGGCCGAACACCACGTCGGCGAGACCATCGATCTCGCGGCCCGGTACGGCCTACCGGCGCTGCGGCAGTCCCTCGGCCTGGCCGCGGTGGTTCCGGCCGCGGTGGTTCCGGCCGCCGGAGTCCCCGCGAACACCATCCCCGGCCCCGCGGCAGGCTGATGCCATGCTTGCGCCGGTGGAGCTGACCGAGGGCGCCGGGTGGCAGCGGCGGAAGCTGAGCCCGGGCCAGGCCGATGCGCTCGATGCCAGCGAGGTGGCGCAGGTGCGGCAACGGCGTGCCGACGGTACCTGCGAGGTCAAGGACAACGCCCTGGTCGGCACCGTGCGCCTCGGGTCGGGCGAGGATACGTTCGAGGTTCGCATCCGACCCAAGGTCACCATCCGCCGTCTGCTGTTTCTGCTTGGCTACGCGCAGGATCGCGGCAGGTGGTTCGAGGACGAGGTCCAGGCGGCGGAGGAACCGGATCTTCTGCCCGCGGTCGCCGCGGCGTTCGCCCGAACCGCCTCGCGGGCGCTCGCGCACGGGGTGCCGCGAGGCTATCGGCAGGTGGATGCGGCGCTTCCCGTCCTTCGCGGCCGGCTGCGCGAGTCCGCGCAGCTCCGGCAACGGTCCGGGGTGATGTTCCCCCTCGAGGTGCGCTATGACGAGCGCACCGTCGACACCGCCGAGAACCGGTTGCTGCTCGCCGCCACCCGCTCGCTGCTCGCCCTGGCCGGGGTGGCACCGGCCACCGCCCAGGAGCTGCGCCGTATCGCCGCCGCCCTGGACGGTGTGGCCGAGCCGGCGCACGGCCCCRTCAAGCCGCCGGACTGGGTGCCAACCCGGGTGAACGCGCCTTACCATGCGGCGCTCCGGCTCGCCGAGACGGTCTTGCGCTCGTCTTCCTTCGAACGGGAAGACGGGGAGACGCTCCGGGTGGACGGCTTCGTGGTGAAGATGTGGGAGGTCTTCGAGGACTTCGTGACCCACGCCGTCGACGAGGTCCTCACCMACCGCGGCGGTGAGGTCCGCCTGCAGGACCGCACCCACCACCTCGACGAGGACCGGACGCTGGAGATGTGCCCCGATCTCGTGCTGTACCGGCCGGAGGGCCCGGGCGGGCGGATGATCCCGGCGGTTGTCCTCGACGCGAAGTACCGGCTCGCGATCCGACAGGGCGCGCGCGCACACGTGTACCACCAGATGATCGCCTACTGTKCCCGGCTCGGCGCCCGGCAGGGATGGCTCGTCTACGCCGGCTCGGAGCGGGCCGACGGCCAGCCCGGCGGTCGTGGCGACGTCATCCGGAGCCGGATCGGGGGTCCCACGCCCATCGGGCTCGTGACGTACGTGCTCGACCTGAGGCTCCCCCTGGCCGAGTTGCGGGCCAGGATCGAGCGGATCGCCGACGATATGGTCACCCCGTCCGTCTGACGGAGCTCTCCGATCTCGCGGCCCACTTTCGCGGCCCACCTTGGATCGCCGTCACCCGGCCGGCCGGCTTCCTTTGGATAGGCAAGAGGCAAGAGGCGAGGAGCTGCCGCCGGGAAACGGGGCCGCGCGGTCAGCGTAGGCCGGAGCGGTCAGCGCGGTCAGCGCAGGCCGGAGCGCACGAACGCGTCGACGACCTGGCGCTGCAGGACCAGGTAGAGGGCGAAGACGGGCAGGCAGGCAAGGCCGGACCCGGCCATCACGGCGCCCCAGTTGTCGCCCTCGAGGGTCAGGAAACCGCGGATGCCCAGCTGGATGACGGAGTTCGCCCGCTGCAGCGCCAGCGCCGGCCAAAAATATTCGTTCCAGGCGGTGATGAACAGCAGGATCGACAGCGACGCCAGCGCCGGGCGCAGGTTCGGCACGACGACCGTCCACAATGTGGACCATGAACCCCGCCCGTCGATGCGGGCCGCGTCGAGCAGCTCCCGGGGGAAGGCCTGCATGTGCTGGCGGAGCATGAGCACCGCGAGCGCCGAGCACAGGTTCGGCACGATGACGCCGGCCAGCGTGTTCAGCAGGCCCAGGTTCGACAGCACCAGGTAGTTCGAGATCATCGTCACCTGGAACGGGATGAGCCAGGTGGCCACGAACGCCAGGTAGAACAGGGTCCTGCCGCGGAACTCCCAGGCGGCGAAGGCGTAGGCGGCGAGCAGGGACATCATGAGCTGRCCGGCGGCGGTGACGGCGGCGATCGTGAAGGTGTTGGCGAGCAGCACGCCGATGTCGAGACTGTCGAAGACGTAGCGGTAGTTCGCGAGGCTCAGCGGCCAGGGCAGGAGCGACTGGTCGAAGATGTCGTCCGGCCGGCGGAAGGAGGTGGCGAACATCCAGTACACCGGAAACAGGCTGATCAGGCTCAGTAGGGCCAGCATCAGATGGCTGGCCGCGGCCCGCCAGTGGGGTATCCGCGGTATCCGCATGCTGCTCATCGTGTGCGCATCCTTGGATCGGGGGACCGGGGTGTGTCGAGAAATCCGGTCGCCGAGGGTCCGGGTCAGTTGTCAGYGAAGCTGTACCGGTCGGCCAGTTTGACCAGCACTGCCGCCACCACCGCGAAGACGAGGAAGAACGCGATGCCCGCCGCGGAGGCCAGACCGGAGTCCAGGCTGCGGAAACCGAACTCCCAGAGCAGGTAATAGATGTTGGTCGAGGAGTCGGCGGGGCCGCCCTGGGTGAGCACGTCGAGCAGTGGGAATGTCCACTGCCCCGACAGCAGCACGGTTATCAGCAGCATGAACAGCAGGGTCGAGCGCAGCATCGGCAGAGTCACCCACCGGGTGACCTGCCAGCGCGACGCCCCGTCCATCTCGGCGGCCTCGGCGTAATCACTGCTGATGCCGGTGAGTCCGGCGGAGATGACGAGGGTGGCGAAGCCGAGGATCTGCCACGCGCAGATCGCCAGGATGGCGATCAGCGCCGTCCGCTCCTCCCGCAGCCAGCTGTAGTCACCAAGCCCGAGGGCGTGGTTCACCACCCCTTTGGAATCCAGCAACCAGCGCCAGACCGCGGCGGCGGGGACCGGCGCGACCAGCATCGGCAGAAAGACCAGCGCCCGGTAGACGGTGCGCGACCGACCGCCCAGGTCCCGGATGGCCAGCGCGATGGCGGTGGGCAGAACGATGGCGAACGGAACCAGGCCGAGGATGTACCACAGCGTGTTCTTCGCGGCGCCCCGGAGCTGCGGAAGGGTGAAGATCTGCCGGTAGTTGTCCAGACCGACGTAGGTCCGTGGCGAGTTCGGCAGCAGGTTCCAGTGGTAGAAGGACAGCTGGACGGCCTCGATGATCGGTTTGTAGGTCCATAGCACCAGGCTGGCCACTCCGGGCAGCAGGTACAGGTAGGGCGGGGTGGCGGCGAGCATCCGCCGGGCCAGCGACGGCCGGGCGGCCCGCACCGGCACGCGCGACGCGGCACCGGCGGAAACTGCGGCACCGGCGGGGACTGTGGCGCCGGCTGCCCCCGGGATGGCGATTTCGACGAACACGGTTCGGAAGCATCCTTTCCGGAGGCGCGGGAAGTCCGGAGGCGTGGGAAGGGCCGACGCACCGGACGGGGTCGGTGCCGGACGGGGTCAGTGCCGGACGGGGTCAGTGATAATCCGCCGCGAGCTGGACGACCTCGTCGAGGGTCATGTCGTAGACCACTTCGGAGGTGGCGATCGGTACCGCGGTGGCGACGGCCCCCTCGGGGTAGACGTCGATCCGGGTGTACTCGCCCCCCACCAGGCCGGTTATCCGGTCGGCCGGGCCGAGGGTGCGTATCCGGTAGGCGGTGGCACCCGCCACCCAGACCGGAACGCCGCTGAGCACGCCCGCGGACGCGTGGTGGGYGTGACCGGCCAGCACGATCTTCACGTCGCTGCCGGCGAGCACGTCGGCGAGGTTCTGCGGCTCGGCGAGCAGGAGCGAGTTCACCATCGCGAGCGGGGACGGCACGGGTGGGTGATGCAGGGCGAGGATGGTCCCGTCAGGGGCCGCGGTGGCCAGCTCGTCGGCGAGCCAGCGCAGCTGGGCGGTGCTCAGAAAGCCGCTGTGCTCGCCCGGTTCGGTGGTGTCGAGCATGATGATCCGCAGGTCACCGACCCAGTGCACGTAGTCGTGAGCCTCCGCCGTGGGTTCCGCGCCGAGCAGTCCCTCCCGGAACGGGCCACGCGAGTCGTGGTTGCCGACGCCGTAGAGCACGGGCGTGCCCAGGCGCGCCGCCGCCGGTTCGACCAGGTCACGCAACCGCTGGTAGGCCAGCAGATCACCGCGGTCGGCGAGGTCGCCGGTGAGCAGCAGGGCGCCGATCTTCAGCGTGGACGCCTCGATCTGGTCGAGCACGGTGCGCAGCGCGGCGTACGTGTCGACCTTGCCGTGCATCAGCTCACCCTCGCGGACGATGTGGGTGTCACTGATCTGGATCAGGATGTGGGTGGGCGTGTGCGCGGTCGGGTCCAGGAGTATTGGCATGGACATCCTTCCGGAGCGGGGTTCAGGGCGGGCGGGGTGGCGCATGGGGTGAGCCGCAGGCCCGAGGGGTGGGGACTTCGGGCCTGCGGCTCACCGGCTGGGGTTCAGCCCGCGGTCGGCGGACCGCAGTCCGGCCCGGCGTCGGAGGCCTCCGCCGGCACGAGCAGGGCCTCGACGAGGCGGTCCAGCGCGTGCGCCGTCGCCCCGTGCGCGAGCAGGTAGGTGCGGGTGTCCCCGTGCCGGGCGTGGATACGGTCCAGTGCGTGCAGGATGAGGTCGGGCGGGCTCGCCATCAGCGAGGCCGGCAGCTCCTCGCCGTCGGTGGACATCAGGGCGGAGATGCGCTGGACGGCCGCCGCGGCCTCGTCCCGCAGGAAGTACGAGGTCAGCGCGAAGTCCTGCGCGATCACCTCGGCTGGCACCCCGGCGAGGTCCAGCGCCAGAGCGATGACCAGACCGGTGCGGTCCTTGCCTGCGCTGCAGTGCACGATCGCGGGCAGTGCCCCCGGTGTGGCGAGCGCGAGCATGGCCGCGGTGAGGCGGTCCCCTCGATGATCGACGACGTGGTCGTAGAGGCTGCGCAGATCGCCGGCCGTCTGGTGCCGGTCGACCGGCAGGGTGTAGACGGGCACCCGCCGATGCGTCGCGGCGAGCCGGCCGAGCTGGTCCGGATCGTGCGCCACCTCGGTGTCCTCGCGCAGGTCGATGACCGTGCGCAGCCCGATCTGCGCGAGGATGGYCTGCCCACGGCCGTCGAGCCCGCGTAGCGTGCCCGAGCGCAGCAGCGTGCGCCAGCGCAGGGAGCGTCCGTGCACAGTCGGGTAGCCGCCGACGTCGCGCAGGTTGATCGTGCCCGGCAGCGACAGGACGCGCCGCGCCTGCGGCGCCCCGCCGTCGCCCGGGGCGCTCCCGGTGCTCGCTGCGGTGGCCGTGCTCCCGGTGCTTACGACGGGCACGGCGGTCACTTCCGGGGCAGGAAGCTGGTGGCCTGCTTCTGTGCGGCGGCCAGGGTGGATGCGGGATCCTTGCCGGTGAAGACGGCGCTTTCGACCGCGGTCATCATCGTGTCCGAGATCTGGAGGTAGTTGTCACCCGGGAAGGACTCCCACGGCTCGATCCGGGCGAGCTGGTCGAGGTTCGGCTTGATGAGCGGGTTCGCCTTCGCCCAGGCCTGCAGGCTCTTCGGGTCGTCGATCAGGCCGGTCCGCAGCGGCAGGTAGCCGATCTTCGAGGAGATCTCGGTGTAGGCGTGGTCGCCGGTGAGAAACTTGATCAGTTCCCAGGCGGCGCGCTGCTTGGCCGGGTCCTTACTGAAGATCGCCAGTGCCGCTCCCGAGTTGGTGGGGATGACCGGCTTCGAGCCGAACGAGGGTTCCTGGGTGGCGTCGAGCTGCCAGTTGTTCGCCTTGGCGCCGGCCATGAACATCCCTTGCAGGGAGCTGCTTTCGAGCAGCATCCCGGCCTGACCGCTGCTGAACGCCTTGACCTGCTGCTTCTGGTCAAGGTTCGGCATCACGCCGCTGTGTACCAGGTCGGCGGCCATCGATACCGCCTCGACGCCCGGCGGATCGGCGAAGGACAGCTTGGTACCGTCGGTGGAGATCACTCGGCCGCCGGCCGAACGTACCAGGCTCTGGAAACACCAGTCCCCGACCTTCGTCAGACAGTCGATGAGGACCCCGTCCTTGCCGGTCTTCGCCTTGATGGCAAGCGCCGCGGTCTTTACCTCCGCCCAGGTCTTCGGCGGCTTGGCCGGGTCGAGGCCGGCCTGGGTGAACAGGGTCTTGTTCAGCCAGAGAACCGGGGTGGAGAAGACGTACGGGACGGCGTAGGTCTTGCCGTCAACGTCGCCGAGGGTGCGGGCTTTCGGGGCGAACGGGTGTTCGCCGCCGAAGTTCGCCTGAACGGCCTCCCGCCCGACCAACGTGTCGAGCGGCTGGGCGCCGAGGCTGCCGGCGGCGAAGCGCAGCGCGTTGAAGGTGATCTGGGCGACGTCCGGGGGGCTGCCTGCCAGCACCTGGTTCTTGATGCTGGTGACGTAGTCGCCGCTGTTCGCGCTACCGGCCAGGTTCTGCGGCGGCTGGCCCTTGACGGTGATGTTGGGATGCGCGGCCTGGAAGTCGCGCAGCAGCCCCTCGATCACCGGCTTCCACGTCCCGACGTTCGCGAGGTTGTAACTTTCGAAGACGATCGAGACCTTCTGGTCCGKGGAGAGTTCGGGGATCGTGCTGGCGTTCGCGGCCGTACTCGTGGGTGTGGACGAGGACGTCGCACACGCGGAGGCGAGCGCCGCAAGCAACGCGAGGCCAGCCGCGGCACGCAGCAGGCGTGGTCGAGCCACGGKGATGCTCCTTGGGATCAACGGGACGTTGGGATCAACGGGATCAACGGGATGGCGGACGGACCGGATCGCGATGATCTGGTCCGGTTGGTCTGGTCGCAGCTCAGACCGCGGCGGGCGCGGGCGAAGCGGGGGATGGGGACGCGGCGAGCGCGCCGGGCACGGGGATGGTCAGGGATTCCCGGGGATCCGGTGGCCGCCAGGCGAGACGACGTCCGCTCGCCCGAGCGAACAGGTGCACCCGTGAGACGTCGACAGTGAGTCGGGCCCGGTCACCGGCGGCCAGTCCGATCGGGCGGGGGCCACGCAGCGCGACGGCCTGACCGTGGACGTCGCACCAGGCCACCTCCTCGCTGCCGAGGTTCTCGACCGTGGTCACGACACCTTCGATCTGCGCGGTCGACCCGGGTGATGCCGTCAAGCCGGGTGATGCCGTCGATGCCTCGGCCGGGTGGGGCGGCTCGGCCGGGCGGGGCGACTCGGCCGAGCCGGGCAACAGCGTCAGGTTCTCGGGTCGCAGACCGACGATGACGTCGCGGGGTTCGTCGAAGCCCGGCCACAGCGGGATGCGCAGCCCGTCCGCGCGGACCGCCAGCAGGTCGCCGTCGGCCTCCACCCGGGCCTCGATCAGGTTCATCGGCGGTGCGCCGAGGAAGCCGGCGACGAACACCGAGGCCGGCGTGTCGTAGACCTCGGTCGGGCTGCCCACCTGTTCCACGCGGCCGCCGTTGAGCAGGACCACGCGGGTTGCCATCGACATGGCCTCCACCTGGTCGTGGGTGACGTAGATGAAGGTCCGGCCCAGCCGGCGGTGCAGTCCGGCGAGCTCGGTGCGGGTCGCGGTGCGCAGTTTCGCGTCGAGGTTCGAGAGGGGTTCGTCCATGAGGAACGCCTGGGGGTCACGGACCAGCGCACGGCCGAGCGCCACCCGTTGGCGCTGCCCGCCGGACAGCTCACGGGGGCGCCGGTGGAGCAGCCCGCCGAGTTCGAGCTGGTCGGCGACCTCGCGGACGCGCCGGGCGATCTCCGCCTTGGGGCGGCGCGCGGCCCGCAGCGGAAACCCGATGTTGCGTTCGACCGTCAGGTGYGGGTACAGCGCGTAGCTCTGGAAGACCATGGCGAGGTCGCGCCGTCGGGCGGGGACATGGGTGATGTCGCGATCGCCGAGCATGATGCGTCCCTCGCTCGGCTCCAGCAGGCCGGCGATCATGCGCAGCAGCGTGGTCTTCCCGCAGCCGCTCGGTCCCAGCAGAACGAGGAAGTCGCCGTCCGCCACGTCGAGGGAGACGTCGTCCACCGCACGGACGTTTCCGAAGCGCCTCGTGAGGCCCTCGATCCGGATTTCTGCCACCCAGCACCCCGTGTACGTCTGCTCCAGGAGCGCGCCTGCCTCCCGGTTCCTCGTTACAGAGGCAGTCTCGGGTACCGAGATGAATGGTCCATGACGGTCGGGAAACGGGGGACAGTCACTTACCGCAACGAATCTCCGGCCAAGCGCCTTGCCGGTGGGACGCTTTCGTAGCTGTCCGCGCGTCCCCTGACCCGACCGGTCATCGGTCAGAACTCGTAGGGATCGGCGGCCCCGAGGCCGGGATCCGCCGCGGGCCGCCGCGGGCCGTCCTCCGCCCGCACGGAGTGGCCCTGGACGTCCCGCATGATGGTTCCGGCCAGCAGCGGGTTGTCCGTGCGGCGCAGGCCGACCGCGAGTTGCAGGGCGTTGAGCAGCAGCAGGGAGGCCAGCCGGCTTGCGATCATGTCCGAGCTGATGGGCCAGTCGGGCGCCCCCRCCACGAGGCTGATGTCGGCGATCTCGGCCAGGGGACCGGCCGTGTAGCTGGTGATGCCGATGACGGCGGCGCCCGCGGTCCGGGCCGCCTCCGCGGCCCGCAGACTCGGCTCGTTCGCTCCGCTGCTCGTGATAACCAGGCAGACGTCCGAGGGCGCGAGCAGGCGGGCGGTGAGTTCCTGGGCGATCGAGTCGCCCGGCGCCTCGGCCGGCCGGCCCATACCCAGGAAGCGCAACGCCGCGTCCTGGGCGACCGGAGCCGATCCGCCGTTGCCGATGACGAGCAGCCGGTCGGCCCGGTCCAGCAGGTCCACGGCGGGCGCGAGACGGGACCGGTCCAGCGGGCCGAGCGCGTCGGCGAGCACCGCGGTCGCCGCGCCGAAGACGGTGTCCACCAGGCGCTCGACCGGGTCGGCGGCGTCCGTTCGGCCGATCTCACCGCGCAGCGCCGCGGCCCCGCTCTCCCGGGCGAGCTCGACGCGGAAATGCTGGAATCCGCGGAAGCCGAGATGTTGGCAGGCGCGCACCACCGTGGCCGTCGATGTTCCCGCGGCCTCCGCGAGCTGCGCAGCGGACCATTCGACCACGTCCCCCGGACGGGCCAGACACACTTCGGCCACCCGCTGCTCGCTCGGGAGCAGGCCTGGCAGGGCCGCGCGGATGGTGGCGAACAGCCCGCCCGGGCGGGCACCCGGCGGACCGGCGGAGGGGGTCACCATGCAGCGGTTCATACACGCTCAAGGTGACGGGCCGGGGTGCCGTGCCGTCAACGTGCCGCGCCGTGCCGTCAGAGTGCCGCGCGGTGCCGTCAACGTGCGGATAAACTGTGCGGATAATCAGTTCCGKGTCAGGCCGTCCGGAGGGCGTCGTGGACGATTGCGGCGACCTGCTCGGTCTCGATCAGAAACCCGTCGTGCCCGCGCCGCGAGTGGACGACGCGCAACGGCGCGCCGACGCGCTCGGCGATGTACTCCTGCAGATGGAGGGGATAGAGCCGGTCGGAGTCGACCCCCGCGACGGTGAACGGCACCGGGCAGGACCGTAGCGCCGACGCGCGCCCCCCGCGCCCCCGGCCGACGTCCTGGGTCATCATCGCCCGGG
Organism: Frankia sp. CcI156; assembly: GCF_001983015.1. NCBI lineage: Bacteria > Bacillati > Actinomycetota > Actinomycetes > Frankiales > Frankiaceae > Frankia > Frankia sp. CcI156. Next base: position 10,805 of record NZ_MOMD01000013.1, on the reverse strand, counting down.
TCAGTGCGACGTAAGTGCCGGCGTCGAACCGAGCGGCCAGCTTGCCGGCATGGTGGTCGAGGTAGGAGGCGACCTCGAACAACCCGTCGGGCCGGGTCCGATCCGCGAACCGCTCCTCCAGTTCGGCCTCGCTGCGATAGCTGATCTGGGCCACCCGCCGGGCCAGACCCATGCCGGCGTCCGGGCCGCGTCCGCCGGGCCGGCCGTGGTAGTCGCCGCCGTTCCAGGCCGGGTCGTCGATGATCGCACGAAGCTGCACCGCGGACAACCCGATCTGCTCCGCCGTCGCAGCCGCGCCGCAGGCCAGGACCACGGCGTGGTCGACCCGGTCGGGATGGCCGACAGCCCACTCCAGGGCCCGCATGCCCCCCATCGAGCCGCCGACCACCGCGGCCCAGCGCCGGATGCCGAGCGCGTCGGCGACGGCGACCTCCACCGTGACCTGATCGGAGATCGTGATCTCGGGCCATCGGCCGCCCCAGGGTCGGCCGTCCGGCGCGGGACTGGCTGGCCCGGTCGTGCCCTGACAGCCGCCCAGCACATTCGGACAGACCACGAAGAGGCGATCGGTATCGAGGGCCCGCCCAGGCCCGATCAGGCCATCCCACCAGCCTGGGGTGGGATGGCCCGGCCCGGGCGGGCCGACGGCGTGACTGTCCCCGGTGAGCGCGTGCAGGACCAGCACCGCGTTGGTGGCCGCGGCGTCGAGGCGGCCCCACGTCTCGTAGGCCACCGTCACGCCGGGCAGGATGCCGCCGCGTTCCAGCCGCAGCGGTCCCGGCAGGTCGACGAACCGGCGCCGTCCCACCGGGTCGATCCCGGCGCGCCATGCCCCGGAGGCGGGCGGTGGCGTCGGCGGTATCGGTTGGACCGTCGGCGGTATCGGTTGGACCGTCGGCGGTACCGGTTCGACCGAAAGGGCCGCACCGGTGCCACGCGACTCAGCTCTTGGCCGCACGGAACCCGGCATCGAGGTCGGCCAGGATGTCGTCGATCCCCTCGATGCCGACCGACAGGCGGACGAGATCCGGGGTGACCCCGGTCGCGGTCTGCTCGGCCTCGGTGAGCTGGGAGTGCGTCGTCGTCGCGGGATGGATAATCAGTGAGCGGACGTCGCCGACGTTCGCCAGATGGCTGAACAGCTCGACCCCCTCGACGAACTTCTTCCCGGCCTCGGCGCCACCGACGATGCCGAAGGACAGGATCGCGCCGGCGCCGCGGGGGAGCACCTTCTGCGCCCGGGAGTACCACCGCGACGATGGCAGGCCCGGGTAGGCCACCCAGCTCACCTCGTCGCGCGCATCGAGCCACTCGGCGACCCGCCGGGCGTTCGCGGTGTGCCGCTCGATCCGCAGCGACAGCGTCTCCAGACCCTGGAGCAGCAGGAACGAGTTGAACGGGGAGATCGCCGGGCCGAGGTCGCGCAGTAGCTGCACTCGTGCCTTGGCGATGTACGAGCCGTGACCGAGCGCGTCCCAGTAGACTAGACCGTGGTAGCTCGGGTCGGGAGTGGTGAAGTTCGCGAACCGGCCGGAGGCGCCRAAGTCGAACCGGCCGCCGTCGACGATGACGCCGCCGATCGCGGTGCCGTGGCCGCCGATGAACTTCGTCGCCGAGTGGACGACGATGTCCGCGCCGTGCTCCAGCGGCCGGTACAGATAGGGCGTCGCGAGGGTGTTGTCAACGATGAGCGGGATCCCGTGCGCGTGGGCGACCTCGGAGATCCCGACGGTGTCGAGGACGTCGCCGCGGGGGTTGCCGATCGTTTCCCCGTAGAACGCCTTCGTGGTGGGCYGTACCGCCGCCCGCCACTCCTCGAGATCATCGGGATCGCCGACGAAGGAGACCTCGATGCCCAGCTTCGGCAGGGTGTAGTGGAACAGGTTGTACGTCCCGCCGTACAGGCTGGCCGAGGAGACCACGTGGTCGCCGGCCTCGGCCAGGTTCAGGATCGCCAGCGTCTCCGCGGCCTGCCCCGACGCCGCCGCGAGCGCCCCGATCCCACCTTCGAGGGCGGCGATGCGCTGCTCGAAGACGTCCTGAGTGGGGTTCATGATCCGGGTGTAGATGTTTCCGGGCTCACCGAGGGCGAACAGAGCGGCGGCGTGGTCGGTGTCGCGGAAGACGTAGCTGGTGGTCTGGTAGATCGGCACGGCTCGGGCGCCGGTCGCCGGGTCCGGCTGGGCTCCCGCGTGGATCTGCTGGGTCTCGAACGACCAGCTCTCGGTGCTCATAGGGTGATTCTCCCCGGGTCGAAGTCGGTGTTCGGTGTCAGTGGTGTTGGCGGTGTTGGCGGTGTTGGCGGTGTTGGTGGTGTTGGCGGTGTTGGCGGTGTCGGCGGTGGGGTGCCGGCGTGTCGGCGGTGTACTGGGCGCCGGCGTGTCGGCGGTGTACTGGGCGCCGGCCGTGGGGCGCTGGCCGGGCACCGATGCCTCTGCGACTAATCCGCGATGGCTGTCCTCGTCCGCGGTTCCTCACGGTTGCTCGCGCGGTGCGGCGGTGGACGGTCCGGCTGCCGAACCGGGCCGCTTCCCCGGGGCCCGGTCGGAATGCCTAAGATCGTGTGGTACGGAAAAGGTCAGGAGCCTGGACACAGCCCGTCGAAGGCGGCCGTGCGGGATGGGTGACCATTCGGTGTACCGATGTTCGGGCATCCCCCCGAACATCGCAGAGCGGCGCGCAACCGTCCCGGATATCCGGCATACGACCTCACGGCTTCGACGCTAGCAGCGTGTCGGGTCGTTGTCCGCGGCGGGTGCAGATTTTCCACCGGAGAAGTGAACAATCGCAGGYGCGGGATGGGCTCTGGACCGTGCTCGAGGCCGTGCCCCGGGCTGCCGGGGGAGTCGAGGGCGGCCCGGGCGGGGTGCGGGGACGGTCCCGGCCGGCAGGCCGCCGGCCATACACGTGAAGCCGAGGGCGACCGGGATCTTCGCGCAGGGCGCGCACCAGCACGCCGGTCCTCATTTCCGCTACGACCACAGCACCTAGTTACGGCAATCGAACATGAGTTCGACATCGGGGGTTGTGTGATCTACGCTTGATCCATGACCATCACTGCCGGCCCGGCCCTCGGGCAGCATTTGGTGCCGTCGGGTTTGGCGGTAGTGGCCRAGCAGGTCGGCGGCCTGTTGGACGCGCCGGTGTGGTCGTTGTCGGATGCCGAGTTGTACGGCGCCCTGGACGACTGTTCGGTGGAGCTGGCCCGCCTGGCCGCGGTACGGCTCGCGCTGGTGCGAGAGGCCCACGGCCGGAACCTGGCCGTGCGGGAGGGGGCTACCAGCACCGCGGCGCTGCTGCGGGAACGGCTGCGGATCCGGCCGGGGGACGCCCATCGCCTGGTCGATCTGGCCCTGGCCCTGGCCGTGGACGGACCGCTGAGTGCCACCGGTGCGGCCCTGGCCGCCGGCGCGATCACGGTCGAGCAGGCGGTCGAGGTCCGCACGACGATCCGTTCTCTCCCCCGCGGCCTGGACGCGCAGGTGTACACCGCGGCGGAGGCATCCCTGCTGGAGCTGGCCCGGATGTTCGACCCCCGCGAACTGGCCCGTCTTGGCCGGCACCTGCGGGAACAACTCACCCGCATCGACACCAGCCCCGGCGGCGACGGCCCCGCCAACACCGGCAGCCAGAACGGCGACCGTGAGGGCGCCGACTCCGGCACGTCTCCCGGCCCCGCAGGGGGCCCGGCCGGCGATGACAACCAGAACCCCGGCAACGACAACCAGGATTCGGGCAACGGCAACCAGGATTCGGGCGACGCCCCCGCGGATCGGCGCGGCCTGTGGATCACCGATCTGCCCGGGGGTAGCACCCGTATCACCGGCGAACTCGACGCCGAAGCCGCCGCGCTCCTACGCAGCGCACTTGACCCGCTGGCCAAACCCCGCCCCGCCGACGACGGCACCCTCGACCCCCGCACACCTGCACAGCGCCGCGCCGACGCCCTCGTCGACCTCCTTCACCGCACCCTCGCCACCGCAGCCCTGCCCGTCACCGGCGGCGTGCGCCCCCACCTCACCGTCACCGTCTCCTGGACGGCACTACTCGGCCAGGGAGGTACGCCCGCCACCACCAGTTGGGGTCAACCCCTGCCGGCCAGTGTCCTGCGCCGGCTGGCCTGTGACGCCACGGTCACCCGCGTCGTCTTCGATGCGGCGAGCGTCCCCCTCGACGTCGGACGGGCCCACCGCACCGCACCCGCGGACCTACGCCGCGCCGTCATCGCCCGAGACGTCTGCTGTTCATTCCCGRGGTGTGATCGGCCGCCGTCATGGTGCGAAGTTCACCACGTTCGTCATTGGATAGACGGTGGAAGAACCTCACTTGACAATCTGGTACTACTGTGTGGATATCATCACAGGCTCATCCACCATCACGGCTGGATCGTCCGAATCGGCCACGATCGCCGGCCCGAATTCATCCCTCCGCCCTGGGTCGACTCCGACCAGATACCCCGACGCAACCCCTACAGCCGACATACCTCCGATCTCCTCCGTGCGGCAACAGTTGCATAGACCGGCTCATAGCTGAAGGAAGGTCCGAATTTGAAGGACCAGCTCAAAAACCTCCAGAATATCCTCGCTCGCGCTGCCGTGAACGGCGCTACACGACGAGCCTGTCGTCCGACTTCCCGGAGTGGCTCGCGTGGCGCCGTCGCCAGCACCACCTGGCCGCCAGGTGCGCGCCGCCAGGTATGCGCCGCCGGCGGCTCCAGGGCTCGCGTACAGGAGTCTCCGGGAGAGGGTCGCCCAGACCGCCACCATGGTCAGCAGTCCGGTGACGGCTTCGCCCAGCGGCCACGGCGCCGCGGCCACGGCGCCGAGCCCGGTGTGGCAGGCGGTGTGCTCGCCGTCCTCGAACTCGACGGACGCGCGGCCCGGTTCCGGCTGGAGAAGACCGAGCCGGACGGCACCCCCGGCGGCCTCGATCCGGTGCTGGTGGCGGATCTCGCGCCGGCGAGGTGATCCGTGGACGGGTCAGGGGGAGAACGATCCGGGTACCTACTCGTTCCGTGTCCGTGTCCTGGTCCTGGTCCCCGGCGTCGACYGTGACGCCGACGTCGCCCTCGATGATGGGTGTCCGACAGTCGTCACGGCCGTCCCCGGCGCGGGCCACTTGACCGTCGTCGTGGCCAGGTCGCGGGGGTAGACGGTTCTGAATGTCGTACCGGTGGTCTGTTCGATCGCTGTTGCGGAAAGTGTGTTCTGGTGGGTTCCGTCGAAATGGACGCCGTTCCACGGCATGATGGTCGAACTCGCGGGTAGATTCAGGGCGGTCAACGCGGAGCGGACCAGTTCACGATCCGTACTGCCCGCGTCATCGATTGCCTGCGCGATCGTGGTCATGGCGGTGAAGGCCTCGGCCGCATTCTCGGTCATCGGCGCCCCGAAATCGTGCAGATAGCGGTCGATTACTCTCGCGGCCAGCGGATTGGCCCGGGCGATGGGCATCGACCAGGCGACCTGGCGGCTGACCCGATCGGCGAACTCGGGAACCGCGGCGAGTCGGGCGGCCTCCGCCGGGTCGCCGTACACGACAACCGCGGGCGGTATGTATCCACCATCCCGGAAAGTGTTTCCCAGAATTGCGCCCTGACCGGGAGAAATATTCGTCAGTACAATGTCGGGTGCAGTGGCTTGCAGGGCGCCGACAGCGGCGGCCAGATCGCCCGTACCCGGCTGGCCCGTACCCGGCTGGTAGGCCACGCTCGCCACGATCGGGTAACCGGTCTCCTCGGCGAACTCCGCCACGGTCGCCTGCATATCGAGGCCGGTGGCGTCGTTGGTGTAGAGCAGGGCGACGCGTCGGCGTTCCTGGCCCGGCTGCTCGGCGTCACGCAGCAGGGACAGGAAGGCGCCGCCGTAGTCGGCCGCGTCGGGTCCGATCCGGAAGAACCAGCTCAGCCCACGTTCGGTCAGCGCCGTCAGCGACGGGCCCCCGCTGACGAACGGGATCCGCAGGCGTTCGGCCCGCTGGCTGGCTTCCAGGGTGGCGTCGGGGGTGAACGCGCCGACGATGCCCACGACGCCGTGGTCGGTCGCCAAGCGTGACGTGGCGTCCGCGGTCTGGCGCGGATCGCTACTTGTATCCAATGTCACAACAGAAAGGTGGGCCCGGCCGGCTGGCCCCCAGAGGTCTCTGGTCCCGTCGCTCGCCCAGCTTTCGCCGGCGTTGATGAGACGGCTGGCGAGCTCTGCTCCGCGTTGTGCGTCACGCCCCGTCTCGGTATCGCCATGGGTCATGGGGGCGAGCAGTCCGATCTTGACCTCGCCGGAAACTCGGGCCGGCTCGGCTTTGCCACCGCTACCACAGGCGGCCAGCACGACCGCGGAGAGAAGCGCAAGGCCCGCGACCGTGCTTCGAAACCCGTGGATCATCGTGCTCCCGCATGCCCGGCTCGGTGAGGAGTGAAAGCTGGCAGTGGCCAGCGGCGACACTAGTTGTTTGTCGGACAACAACCGCAGCCGGGCTGTCCAGCAGCGCGGGTGATTGACGGGGCCAATCGTCAGGCGAGCCTACTGGCRACCCCACCGGCGGCGACATCGGGCGCCCACATAGTCTTTGCCGGCCAAGGCATAGTCTTTGCCGGCCAGGGCCGGGACTGGCCTGGCGGGACAGTTCCAGAGGGCGATCCGAGAGGGCGAGAGGTACGGATCTCGTGGTCCAGCCGGGAAGAAGGCGGGTCGCGGCGGATGACCCGCCGGGCTCCTCTGCCGAGAGCCGGCATTGTGGCGCGGGCACACCCGGGGACCGGGAGCAGCCATCCCCGGTGCGGCGTCGGCGGCACTCGGCGGGGGCCGTGACCGTGACCGTGACCGGGGCCGTGACCGGGGCCGCGGCCCCCGCCGTGGCTACGACCGGGGCGGGGGAGTTCCGATCGCGTCCGTGGCGGCGGCTGCGCCTGCACGACCTCCCCGTGCGCGGGAAGCTCTTCGCGGCCTTGGCGGTGCCCATGGCGGCCTTCTTGGCGGTAGCGATTCTCGCCGGCGTGACCTGGCTGTCCGACGCGGCCAGCTACGGTCACGGGGTGACCTCGGCGAGGCTCGGCCGGGATGTGACCGCGGCGGTGCACGAGATGCAGCTCGAGCGGGACCTCGCCGCGGGCTTCATCATGAGCGGGCGTGGCGCCGCCCCGACCAGCAGGGCGCTGGCCGACCGGCTGAACACCGAGCAGCGTGTCGTGGACAAGGTGCTAACCCGTTTCCAGGCCTCGCTGGGGTCCTCCTCCGGCCGTCTCGGCCGAGGGGCCTCCCCGCTGTCCGTGCGGGTGCGGCAGAGCATCGCCGCACTGCCCGCGCTGCGTCAGGCCGTCCGGGGCGGGAAGCTGCCCATCGGCGCGATCCTGAGCGAGTACTCGACCACGATCAGCCGCCTGCTCGCCTTCGACCGCCGGATCGGGCAGGACCGGGACGACGACGAGCTCCGCTACGCCACCACGGTCCTCAATGACCTGTCGACCATCAAGGAGATCAACTCCCAGATCCGCGGTCAGCTCTACGCCGCGGCCCTCACCGGCCGGTTCGAGTTCGGCGCCGCCGAACGGATGTCCGGTCTCCTCGCCGAGGAGCAGACGGCCCAGGACGCGTTCCGCGCCGCAGCCCGACCCAGCGACCGGACCCGCTATGATCAGATCGTCAACGGTCAGGCGGTGCTGACGGTCAAGCGCACCTCCGACCGTGCCATCCAGCGTCAGCGGCTGCCCGACCTCGGCATCGATCCCGACCAGTGGTTCGCGGCCAGCACCACCCACATCGAGCTGCTGCGCACCGTCGAGACCGGACTGCTCGACGACGTCATCGGGTCCGCGAGCGACCTGCGCTCCACCGCCTGGGAGCGAACCGCCATCCTCGGCGCGCTGATCATCATTATCATGGCCGGTGCGATCGTGTGGACGCTGGCGATCGCGCGCACGATGACCGGCCCCCTGCGCAGACTGCGGACGGGCGCCCTCGACGTCGCCCACGAGCGCCTTCCCCGCCTGATCGAGCAGCTGCAAACCGCGTACCCGGACCAGGTCGACACGACGATCCGGTCCATCGCCGTCGACTCCCGCGACGAGATCGGCGAGGTCGCGCGCACCTTCGACGAGCTGCAGCACGAGGCGGTGCGGCTGGCCACCGAACAGGCCGGCCTGCGGCGCAACGTCAACACCCTGTTCCTGAGCCTGTCCCGGCGCAGCCAGAGCCTCATCGAACGGCAGATCGCGCTCATCGACCGGCTGGAGGCCAGCGAGGAGAACCCCCTCCAGCTGGAGAACCTGTTCAAGCTCGACCACCTGGCGACCCGGATGCGCCGCAACAGCGAGAACCTGCTCGTGCTCGCGGGGGCCGGCCCGGGCCGGCGCCGGGCGGGTCCGGTACCGCTGGGTGACGTGCTGCAGGCCGCGATCGGCGAGATCGAGCAGTACGAACGGATCCAGATCATCGAGGTGCCGGAGGTGCAGGTTGCGGCCGACTCCGTCAACCACGTCGTCCACCTCGTCGCCGAGCTGTTGGAGAACGCCGCCCAGTTCTCCCCGCCATACCTCGCGGTCGACCTCGCGGCGTCCCGCCTTGACGACGGCGGATTGCTCATCATCATCGACGACGCCGGCCTCGGGATGTCGGAGAAGGAGCTGACCGCAGCCAACCAGCGGCTGGCCGAGCCTCCGGTGTTCGACTTCTCGATCGCCCAACGCCTCGGCCTGTTCGTCGTGGCCCGCCTGGCCGCGCGGCACGACATCGAGGTGCGGCTGGCACGCTCGGATACCGGCGGGGTTCGCGCGCTCGTCCATCTGCCCGCCGTGCTGCTCGTCGCGGGCAGCGCGTCTCGTGGCAGCGCGTCTCGTGGCAGCGCGTCTCGTGGCAGCGCGTCTCATGGCAGCGCGTCTCATGGCAACGGCCTGGCGGCTCCCGGCCTGGCGGGGCCCGGTGCGACGGGCCTGAACGGTTACGGGCCTGCGGGGCCTGCTGGGCCTGCGGGGTCGCTCGGCGGTCCCGATACGCCGCCGGCCGCTCTCGGCTCCTACACCTCCTACACACCGACCGAGGAGTGGTTCCGGCCGCGCGGTGTCGATCTCGACGTCGTTGACGAGCTCGCCGACGACGCCGACCTGCCCACCGCGGCCGAGGCGGGTGGCGGGTCGCGTCCGGGCGCCGCCACGGGATCGGATGGCGGGGCCGCCCTGCCTCCGATAGAGGAGGCGGTGGCCGCGCTCCGTCGTCGGCGCGAGCGTGGGGCGGACAGAAGGATGCGCGCCGCCGCGGTGCGGTCGCCCGAGCCCTCCGAGCCCTCCGAGCCCTCCGAGGTCCCCGAGGTCCCCGAGGTCCCCGAGGTCCCCGAGGAGAAGTTCAACTGGTTCACGCGAGATCCGGCACCGTCGCGTTCCGCGGAGCGCATCCCACCCGCGTCCCTTGAGCCACCCGCGTCCCTTGAGCCACCCGCGTCCCTTGAGCCCTCAGCGGCCGGTGGGGCGGCACGGTCAGGCGGGGCGATAACCGTCGGTGGGGTACCGGGCTCAGGCGAAGCGGCGGTGAGTGACCATCCCCCCATCGGGCCAGACGGTCCCAGGACCCCCTCCGGGCTGCCGATCCGCGCCCCGCAGACCCACGGGCTCCTCGGCCCGGACCCGTTGGGCACACCCCCGTCCAGGTCCGCGACCGCTCGCCCCCCCGATGCCGGTCCCGACCTTTTCGGCCCGGCAGCGGCGCTCACGCCGGCCCCGGAACGGCAGACGGTGGCGCCCGAACGGATCCGCGGCCGCCTGAGCCGACTGTACGAAGGCGTTCACCATGCCCGTGGTGTCAAGGGAGACCCCTGACGAGCCTGGCGGGGACGGATGACCATCCGCACCCTTCCTGCCTGCGCGCGGACACCACACCGTCTGATTCGCACCGTCTGATTCGCATAGTCTGGAGGACGCGTGACCCGCGCGGATCCCGAGCATCCCTCGCTCGACTGGCTCGTCAACAACTTCGTCGACTTCGTGCCCGGCGTGGCCAATGCGATCGTCGCGTCCTCGGACGGGCATCTCCTCGCCGTCTGCACTGGTCTCCCGCGGGAGCGGGCGGAACGGCTGGGTTCTCTCGCGTCCGGTCTGTTCAGCCTGACCCTGGCCGCCGCCGACTTCGTGGACGGCGGCCACGTCACCCAGACCATCGTCGAGATGGCCCAGGGCTCGCTGCTGCTCATGGCAGTCGGGGAGGGGTCCTATCTGGCCGTGCTCGCCACCAACACCTGCGATATCGGGCTCGTAGGGTACGAGATGACGGTGCTCGTCGCCCGGACCCGGGAGGCGCTCACCCCGGCCCGCCGCGAAAGTGTGTGACCAGGTGTCCACCAGGTGACATCCMCCATGACCCCATACCCCTATGACCAGGTGATCAGGTGATCACGTGAACGGGGACGCGGTGGAGCCGTCGGGCGAGCTTGTGCGGCCGTACACGGCGACCCGCGGCCGGGCGCGCCCGTCCCGTCTGCTGGCGCTCGAGGCCATGGTGACCACGACACCGCTCGGCCRCGGGCGGCTGTCCGTCCTGCTTCTCGRACAGAAGTCGATCGTCGCGATGTGCGTGCAGCCTCAGTCGGTGATCGAGATCGCGGCCGAGCTGCGTTTGCCCGTGGGCGTCGTCCGCGTGCTCGTCGCCGACGCGGCGGCGGACCGCCTGGTAGAGATCTCCCAGCTCACCATGCCGACGGGAGCCCCGCAGCTCGAGTTGCTCGACCGGGTACTCGCCGGCCTGCGTCGCATCTGAGACGGCGCGCTCTGAGACGGCGCGCTCTGAGACGGCGCGCTCTGAGACGGCGCGCTCTGAGACGGCGCG